>CALGOY010000226.1 GCA_937960725.1 uncultured Bacillota bacterium | reverse complement strand
TGCATGCTGGCTGAACAATCCAAAATAACAATATAGTCCTGGCCCGTTGCTGCTCTATTAAAAAAAGGACGGGCAATAGCTAGAGCTATTAAAAATACGCTAGCCAACTGTAAAAATAGAAGAATGTTCTTTCTAAGCCTCTGCCAGGGCACGCTGGCCTGAGCATCTTCCAAAGCCCTTTCCCAGAGATAGGTGCTGGATATAGGCAGGTCTTCATGCTGTTGTTTTAAAAGATATAGTATTATAATTACGGGTATAAATAGTAAAAATAAAAGTCCCCACATATTCAAAAAATTCAAGGATTTTACCTCCCAATCACACCGAGCCTTACTAATTTGTCGAACACTACCTGCTCAAGGCTTAAAGCGCTGCTTACCGGTATGTAGTTAATTCCCCTCTGATAGCAGAATCCCTGAACCTCCTGCAGAAAGCTTTTCAAAACTTTTTTATACGACCTCAATATCTGAGGAGTTATAGTTATTTCCTTCGGCTCTCCCCCCTCGGAATCTATAAGGCGAAAGCTTCCGCTCCACTTAGGCTCCAATTCTTGAGGGGATAAAATATGGACGAGCGTAATCTCCTGCTTTTTATATTGGAGATATTTTAAAGCCTCCTCATATCCGTCGGATGAAAATAAATCCGTCAATATTATAGATATTCCACCCCTGCCGCCCAAATTGGAATAATTTCGGATAGCGGCGTTGAGCCTTGTCTTACCATCGTATGGAATATTATCTATAAACTCCAAAGCCTTCCAAAAACCTTGTTTTCCTGAAAAAGGAGCTAGCTGAAATTCCGGCCTTTCGCTTAATGCAACTAAAGCAACTCTATCATAGTTTGCCAATGCTAGATAGGCAAAAACTGCGCTTAACTGCTTGGCTAAAGTTCCTTTATGGGGTTGCCCCCAGTCCATGGACTTGCTGCAATCTATAAATATCGTAACAAGGCTTTCCTGCTCCTCCATGAAAAGCTTTATAAAAAACCGTTCAAAGCGGGCATAGGCATTCCAGTCGATTCTTCTAAAATCATCCCCATGTACGTACTCGCGGAAATCCGAAAATTCCACCGAGCTTCCTTTATGGCTGGATTTTCTGTTTCCGCCGGTCTCGCCCTTTACCACCATCTTCGTAGCAAGGGCCAATCTATCTAGCTTTTTTAAAAAGTTCTCATCAAAGGAGATAATGCTCAATAATAACCCTCCATTCATTTTACTGTACTCCATTTGCTTAACTGTATCAGTTATCGCTATACATCCACAGCTAAGCAGCCAATAGCTGACTAAGCTTATTCCAAATTTATTCTGGCAGCTCCTCTATGATTTCCTGCAACACATCATCGGGAGTCCTGCCTTCGGCTATTCCTTCGAAGTTTAGGAATAGTCTATGCCTTAAGGCTGGATATGCCACATACCTAATATCTTTAAATGCAACGTTGTATCGGCCTTCCATCAACGCCCTGATGCGGGCTGCGCTGATGATGGCTTGAGCTCCCCTGGGGCTTGAGCCATATCGGACGTATTTTTTAGTTACTTCTGGAGCATGTTCTGATTCTGGATGGGTGGCCATGACAAGCCTCAATGCATAGTCCTGAACCCCTCTAGCTATGGGAACCTGCCTCCCTATTGCCCTAAGCTCTAGTATTCCTGCCCCATCCGTAACTTTCTGCGCCATCTCTTCTTCCCCAGTAGTAGTCAAATTTACGATTTCATGAAGCTCTTCCAGCGAGGGAAATTTCACTATCAGCTTAAAGAAAAAGCGATCCAGCTGGGCTTCAGGTAGGGGATAAGTTCCTTCTTGTTCCAAAGGATTTTGGGTGGCTAGTACAAAATAAGGCTGGGGTAGCCTTCGGGTAACCCCACCTACCGTCACGGTGTGCTCCTGCATAGCCTCCAGCAGCGCGCTTTGGGTCTTGGGGGTGGCCCGGTTAATCTCATCGGCCAGTACAATATTGCTAAACACAGGCCCTGGCTGGAATTGAAAGCGACTATTGCCCGCTTCATCCCTCACAACAATATTAGTGCCTACCACATCAGCCGGCATTAAATCCGGCGTGAATTGAATTCTGCTGAACTCTAAATCCAGCACATGGCCAATCGTTCTCACTAGCCTCGTCTTGCCAAGTCCAGGAACCCCTTCTAACAGCACATTTCCTCCGGCCAAAATGGCTATGAGCACCTGCCTTATAATCTCCTTCTGCCCTATTATCTTCCGGCCTATCTCTCTCTCCATGGCCTCTACTTTTTCCGCAAATAATTTTATAGCCTCTTCCCTAATTTCCATCTTGTTACCTCCGAACACCCTATTTTTTTCGTTATTCTCCAATTGCTGACGAACACCAGCTTGCCTTTGTTTTGGATACCATAAAGGGTCAATCCTCCAGAGAGCTAAAGTATTTCTTTACCAATTCCCTCATATTCTGAGGAATATCCATTCTGTCTAAATTCAGCATAGCCTGGCTCTTGTACTCCCCAAATACCTCGTTATAGGGGACAAATCCGTCAAAGCTTCCTAGCCCTCGCCCCGCATCGACCTGTTCGCTATTTCCTTCTTCTCCAGCTTTTCCCGATACCTGGCTGCTCTCTCCCCCATCACCCAACCGCTTGGGATCGTATATTTTTTCGTATTCGCCATGGCTGCTCCCAATGCCAGCCCCCTGCCCCCCAAAGCCCTGACCGCCAATACCCTGGCTGTCAGTTGAGAAGCTATTTTCCCCCGTTCCGCTACCACTAGGAGAGCTTGAATTTCCTACGCCACTTGAATTTCCCATACCGCTTCCTTGATTGCTGCTGCCCGAAGCACTCTGTCCATTGGAACTTCCATGACTTCCCTGACTTTGACTGCCACTTTGATTTTGCAAGTTTTGCTGATTCTGCTGTCCCGTTCCTGCCGAGGCTAACTTGGAAATATCCTGCCCAGCGGTTTGGGCAATCTGATTTTTCATGTTTTGGAGCATATACATAATATTTTCAGGATCATCAATAGCATTTTCAGCCAGCTGCATAAGCTGTCCTTCCAAGCCATCCAGTACATTAGAAGGTATATTATTTGAAACTAAGCCCGCTGATATTGCATTGGCAGCCTCCAGCATACTCGATTTTAAATCCCCCTCCGGCAGCTGCTGGGCTACTTCCTCTAGGGCCTTTTGCAGGGCTTCCATAAGCTGCTTATCCGCATCTCCTTGAGCCAGCTCTTTAAGCCTCCTCAGCTCTTCTGCGATACCCTGCTTATCCATCTTTTTCAGCTTCTCTCCCAAAGATTGAGTAACTTGGTATTTGGATAGCCCTTCCCCAAGCTGAGCTAGCTTAGCTTCCTGTGCTCTCCTGAAAAGCTCCATAAGTTTTTCTTCGGTTTCGGTCACTTCCTTAATAGCTTCTCTATAATCCTTAGATTCTCTTAGTTCCTGGGCCAATTCCCTAAGGAGATTTTGAATTTGCTGTCTCTCTTCTTCAGTCAGCTCCGCACTTTTAGCCAGCTCTTTCTCTGCTTTTTCCTCCAGCTTTTGAAGCTGCTCCTCAATAGTCTTCTCAAACTGCAGCTGCTTATGGATAAACTCCTCCTGGGGATTTGGAATTAGGAAGCCTATAATTAAAGCAAAGGTCAGGCTGCCCACAGTTATCCACATGCTTTTAGAAATATTAATAGCTATAGAGCGGGGATTGAATGACTTCAATTCCTCTATGGTGTCCTGCCTCTGGAGGCGGGCAAAGGGGTCATTTCTTCCCGCCAGCTCCACTGCCGTTATTACCCTCTCCTCTAAGCCTTTGCTGTCTATCTCCCGGGCTATTTGAGATATGGAGGGCTTCATAGCAAAGCCTAAGATGCAGGCTAAAACAAATATGATTCCTCCGGCAGCTGCCATTTTAAGCTCCAAATTAAAAATGGGGACAAAAAAGGATATTATGAGCCATATCAAAGCTTGGAATAGGGCAGCTATAAATCCTAAGGCTGCCATCTGGACCAAGGATTTTAGGATAAGCCTCCTTCGTATGGGACCCAGGGCTTTATTTAATTCAACATCAATGATACTTTTCATGCCTATCTACTCTCCACAGCTCCATATTAAAATTTTACTATTTTCTTTCCCAGCCTCTTTTCCAGCGGTGAACCGGTTTTATCTTCCAGGCGCTTATCCCAAGCAGCAGGCAAGCTATAGATATTAATACTAAGCTATTCTTAATCCAAAAACTCCAGGGCTTCCAAAAAGCTATTCCTGTATTTTGAGTTGCTGCGCTGGAGCCTCCATAGTAGGAATAGCCGAATATAGATCTGGAAATCGACGGTACTAGCCCTCCTGACATTCCGTCAAGCTGCTGGAGCATTAGATCTGCCAGCCCTATGGCGGGATTTAGATAAAATACAGAGGGGATATAGGGGGGTGGAGTTGTTGAGGTCTGGGCAAATGAATCATAGTAATTGGCAAGCATGTAAGCCCCCAGTATTACGGTTACAATCCCCAATACAAATATAGTTATATAGGCTGTTACAGCTGCAGTAACCGTCTTTTTAAACATGGCAGAGCAAAATATGCCGATGCTTCCCACTGCAAAGGCCGTTATCATATAAAATAAAAATAATGTAGCCACATCCCCTGGACTAATCCCTCCAAACAAAAATACTAGGCTAAAGAGCGGAATCGAGCCTATTATAAGCAGCAGTATAAAGCTTAGGGAGGATACTAATTTTCCAAATATAATTCCTATGGAAGATATTTTAGTACATAATAACAAATCTAAGGTCTGCTTTTCTCTCTCTGCGCTTATCGCCCCTGCTGTTTGGGCCGGCGTAACTAAAATAATCAGAGCAAACTGCAATACTGCCAGTACGGAATATACCTGAAGGCCAATACTCTGGCTGGCAGAGTTATAGCCCCCATAGCGAAGCACGCTATCTAAAATAGTTTTAAAATATAGATAGGCGATAAGCAGCATGATTCCTATATATGCGGTTACAGCCATGGCTGCCCTCCAGCCTCTCATCTTCACCTTCAGTTCACTTTCCAACACCGGATTACGAAAGAAGTTCTTCACCCTGGGTCACCTCCATAAATATTTTCTCTAGGTTTCCTTCTGCTTTTCCGAAGGATACCACAGAGATTTCTTCATCCACTAAGGCCTTTAGAAGCTTCCATAATTCCCGCTCCTCGCCTTCATAGCTTAGCTCCAGCTCGTCTCCCTCTTTTATAATCCCGCTTACTAAGGGCTGTTCTTTCAAAATGTTTACCGCTTTTTCTAAATCACCTGATATTTTAATTCTAACGATGGTCTTGCCGGTAATTCTCTTCATTATGTCATCCATATCCCCAGCGATTACCATCTTGCCTTTTTCAATAATTCCGACCATATCGCAAATTTGAGAAAGCTCAGTTAATATATGGGAACTTATAATTATAGTCTTTCCCATATTTTTTAGCTCCCGCAAAATCTCCTTCAGCTCAATTCGGGCCCTAGGATCCATGCCAGAGGCAGGTTCATCCAGCACCAATAGCTTGGGGTTGTGGATAAGGCTTCTGGCCAGGCATAACCTCTGTTTCATGCCCCTGGAAAGGGAATCTACATAGCTATCTTTTTTACGAATTAAATCAACCAGTTCTAGAAGCTCTAAAGCCGTTTTCTGCCTTTCCCTATATGGAATGCCATAGCAGCTTCCGTAAAAATCTAAATACTCCATCACCTTTAGGTTGTCATATACCCCAAAGAAATCCGGCATATATCCTATCCTTTCCCGAACCTTTAGCGGTTCCTCAACTACATTCACTCCATCTACCTTTACCGTTCCCGATGTGGGCTGGAGCAAAGTTGCAATAATCTTTATGGTGGTAGTCTTGCCCGCTCCGTTGGGTCCTACAAAACCGAATATATGGCCCGGCTCTACTTCTAAATTAAGATGATCTACCGCCACAAATTTTCCATACTTCTTTACCAGATCCTTAATAACTAGCATCAACGTCTTCTCCCTTCTATAACCAGAGACGGAAGCGGCATGCTTACTGGATTTCTGCTACCGGTCTCCACCTTTATCTGCAAATTACCTTCCTCATTGATATATTTTTCTAAAGCCTCCGGCTCAATAGTAATAATGCCCTGTACCTGATCGATTTCAATCCCATCCCCCGCCTCTACAAATTCGTTAGATTCTGTATCATAAATAGATAAGAAGGGTTTCCCATAAAATGAGTCGGTATTGATTTCTATTTTAGACAATTCTATTTCTTCGTAGGGCTTCATTAAGAATTCAAAAACTACCTGCCCCCGGTCTAGATAAATGCCTCCAGCCTCTGGGCTTATGCTGTCGGATAGCTCGGTATTTATGATAGGGCTTATATATCCTGGAGGGGTGCTGATTACACCGTCTCTTTCACAAACCACATCTAAATCGGCCATGACTAAATTTTTATAGTAGGACTGCTCCGGTTCTTTTCCATTTACCTCTATATTATTTTTTCCCAAGTTGGCATCGCAAAAAGCAAAGGCCTTAACGAAGCTTCCGCCATTAACCATTCCCATCCCGGTTTCCATAGGGCGGACTAAAAATCCATCCAGCAGACTGCGCCTAACCCGCGCCTCCTTTTCTTCATCCCTGTCCCTATTGGAATATGGATAAAGGGTATTTATCATTTGATACACAGTTTCATTTCTATGCTTATTAAATGATTGGGTTTTTACAGCAAGCTCCACCTGCTTGCTTTCCCCTGAAGCAATGTTGCCTATTTTCTGATAGCCATAGGGAGTATATACTACTAAATCCGATAAAGGATATGGTGTATTGTTAGTTATTCGCCCCTCTATCTTCCCATTGTAGTAGTATAGCTCTGATTCTAAGCTGCCAAAATCCGGTTTTATATCGCTCATCGCCAGTATCCTCATAGTCCATACATTGGCATCATAAAGCTCTAGGGAGGCTGGATGCCCTTGATTTACTTTCGTCTGTATTTTTTTATTCTCCTCTCCCCCTCCCGATGCAGGGCCATAGTAACCATAATCGCTATAATCAAAAGCTCTTACCAAAACATCTTCATTAAGGCTAACGGAATAATCGCCTTTTTTAGGGATAAAAATACCTATATAGCTATCTAGCTGTGCAAAGCTAGCATTAGGACTGAGTCGAACTACAGATATGGTATTGGCAATTACTTCGTTTCCCTTTTTGCTATATCCCACTGTATATATTGCGGCAGAAAAGAGTATGACAATGAGCGGTATGGTAGCCCAAGCCCATTCTCTCTTATCGAGCTTTTTTAATATGATATAATTTACGGGGCCTACTATAACAAGATATGCTAATAGCAGTATAAGCAAACCGGAAAAGGAGGGCATCTCCATAGCTGCAATACTAGAGAGGGCATCTCTGACCTGATAATAGCTATCTATGCTATAAGCAGTATTTCTCTGGATTTCCGGCTCTTCTAATTCAGTTACCGTCTCAGCATCTAGATGCTGCAAAAGCAGCTTGCCCCAAAAAGTCTTATTCCCAACCCAGTTCACTATAGGTTCAAGCCCTAAATCAAAAGCTGATACAAATATATAACCTTTGCCAATTTGATGCTTCCATACTAAATTATGTTCCTCGCCTTGAACAACAAATTCCCCTACATTCGGCCTAAGATTCATAACCTGTAGCGTAGAATTATCAGGTAGTTTATTATCTGCAATCTTAGATAGCTCATCAACTGAATTAATGCTAATTATATTCCCTGCCTGCAGAGGCAAAATCTCCGGGGATAAGCCAGATAAAGTCTTATTCCCGTTTGCGCCAGTTCCTACAATAAGGATTCCTCCGTCCTCTATCCATGAAATAAGAGCGGTTTTCTGTTCTTTAGTCATAAGAGAGGTATCTGCATTATTGAAGACTAATATTCTGAAATTATCCAGCACCTCTTTTCTCTCCGGGAGGTCTTGCAAGTCCATATGCACCGTTTCATGATCTGCAAAAATTCTATCGTTTGATAATATATTCCACCAATAGCTCATCCCCGCCTTGTCCTCGGTCACCACTCCTAGAAGATATTTGCTCCAGGTTAGGGGCATCAGCCCTTTCACTTCATCAGTGTTTATTGTTTTCCCTTCCTGTACCAGCTTTATATTCATTTCCTTCTGAATTGTATTGACCTGGACATATAGGACAAATCGCTTCTTTGAATTTTTGGGTACTACCGCAGGGCGGGAGAAGATTACAGCGCTAGTAGAGTCCTGATTAGCTACCACCTCTAGAGTGCCTTGAATATCTGCCCCATTATTCTCAATCTCTACGGTAATTGGAGTCCATTGTTCTAATCTAAAGTAGCCATCAAAACCTACTTCTGCCTTCATCTGTATATCATTCCGCTCACCATCAGCAAAGACACAAATAGCTGCCGTGATACAGAGCATAATCAATATAAAAACAACTGCCAATCGCTTTTTTCCCATCGCTTTTTCCTCCAAAATTATCCTCTATTATTTAGACGGACTTTTACTGAAAAAGTCCCAATTTATATATTTTATTCACGCTCTTTATGGTATTATACCACCACGGACTAAACAAACAAATAATAAAAACTTTATATTTTCTTAACTTTTCATTAAAATAATTGGTCTTTTTATTTACAAAAAATAGAAAGACGGCTTTCGCCGTCTTTATTATTGTATAGCATGGCTTAATTATAACCCTTTCGATACGTCTTCA
>CALGOY010000225.1 GCA_937960725.1 uncultured Bacillota bacterium | reverse complement strand
GGCATTTAGCCCTTCCACTATAAGATCGATTAGTTTGGTAACCAAATACAGAGAAACCAGGGCATACAATGCTTCACTGGGGCCAAAAACCAGTGCAGCAGTTAGAACTACCAAGGAGTCTATGACAAACAATACCCATCCTATTCTGATAAAAGGAAAAAATTTATGTATTATCTTCGCCAGGAGATCTGTTCCTCCTGTAGTGGCATTGCCTCTGAAGACCAAACCCAATCCTATACCCATAATAACTCCGCCATAGATTGACGCTAAAATGGGATCATCTGTCATAGCGGGAACTTTCACAAAATCGATAAATAATGAAAGCAGGACGGTAGCAAGAAGCGTTCTAAAACCGAAACTGCCTCCCAATTCCTTAATTCCTAAGAGGAACAAGGGAATATTTAGGACAAGCATAGCTGTACCCGCGGGAATCCTACCAGCAGATATATGGTAAATTACTGTTGCGATCCCGCTAAGCCCGCCTGGTGCGATCTTATGGGGGATTAAAAACAGGTTGAAAGATAGCGCTGTCACCAGAGTTCCAAGTATAATAAAAAAGTAATCGTATAAATTAGTACGCTTTTGCATAAAAAAACCTTTCACCTTCTATCTAATCTTTTGTAAGTTTTTCAAAAGCCGCTTGCTTATGTTCCCCCAATAAAATCCTACCATATTTTAACCCAAAAATCCATTTATCATTTAAATTTAGATTTTAATCTTGAAATACAAAAAAGATTGCATAAAAGCAATCTTTTATAAATCAATCAATCCAAAACTAATTTGTAATCCCTCATCTACTTTTTTCATAGCTTCTGGAGACAAAAATCCTATTTTCTCCCTCAATCTCTTTTTATCAATAGTTCGAATCTGTTCTAAAAGTATTACCGAATCCTTGGGCAAACCATATTCAGAAGCGCTAATTTCTACATGGGTAGGAAGCTTTCCTTTATGAATTTGAGAAGTTATGGCCGCTATAATAACCGTAGGGCTATATTTATTACCTATATCGTTTTGCACGATTAGTACAGGGCGAATCCCTCCCTGTTCCGAACCTATAACAGGACTTAGATCTGCATAATAAATTTCTCCCCTTTTTATCATGGTCCTATTCACACTCCGATAAAATGGCTTCATACTTTTCCAATGCCTGATTATCAGACTCTGTCCCAATTTCAGTTAACTCTGCGTTAATCCTCGCCATCTCCTCGTAACCTTTTTTCATCTTCTCCCGTATCTCGATTTTTCGCCTCTCGCGAATGTATAATTTCATGGCCTCTCGGATGAATTCACTTCGGTTCTTTTTACCCATCGCAACAATTTCATCCACTTCCCTCAAAAGACTGTCAGGCAAGCTTACCAGGATTTTTTTTAATTCAGCCATGGCGGCACCTCCCAAATTTTATGTACTCCAACCCGCAAACATATATTCAGTATTATATCCCATAATATATATTTTGGCAACGTTCGAGATAAATATCTTGTTAGGTAAAATTTTACATACAATTTTATCTCCCTAACTAGGGACTGCAAAAAAATCATCTTCACCTTGCCATTTCGCATCAAAACTTTCAAACTTAATCATAGTTGATATTTTACCCTCTGCGTCATATTCAATCATTTTTACCGGTATAAATGTCCGAGCATCTAGCCATATGGATTTCCCCTCTCGGGAAGAATCCGTTCTTGCAGTGCTGCAGCCCAACACCAAATATTGTTCCCCATTTTCTTCTTTTTTTTCTTTTGTTACCTCTTCACACAGCCAATAATCATTTAAAAAGTCTCCAATAAATAGTGGCCGCTGTTGTTTTACAGATGCTACATCCAATTTAATAGAATCTCCTACCTTTGGATGGCTCATATAAATCTGTTTTCCATCGCTTATTATTATCTTTCCCTCTAAATTCTCCGGTAAAAGCATCTCTATTTTAAATTTATCTGGCACCTCAACCCATTGCCTAAAGCGATACTCCCGGACTCCTCCTTCGTCCGCTACCTGATACTCTATAATGGTAGAGTAGCTCTTTAATCCATTTAAAAATTGCTGTGCCCTAATAAAGGATTCTTCATCGGTAAGCTCAGCTTGACATCCCATAATCCCTATTGCCAAGATAAAGGATATGAGAATCTTTGCGATTCCCCTGGCTCTCAGCATTACCCCCTCCCGTCCACAGCTGCATCTACTTTAACTTTTTTAAATCATGTAAATCCTTCAAGACCAAGGGTAGAGCATCTAGTATATCTCCTGCGACCATTCCCGCCTCCCCTAATCGGTCCTTGGCGTAGTCCCCCGCCCGACCGTGGATATAACATCCAAATACTGCTGCATCGTAAGGCGAGTATCCCTGCGCTATAAACGAGGCAATTACGCCAGTTAAAACATCTCCACTGCCTCCCGTACCCATCCCAGAGTTGCCAGAACGGTTGAAGTATATTCTGCCATCGGGATGGGCCACTACTGAAGTAGCTCCCTTCAGCAGTACAATAATGTCATAATCACGGGCAAGCTTCTGGGCTGTATCAACAGGATGTTCTACCACTTCTTTAATACTTTTTATAGTAAGCCTAGCCATCTCTCCCGGATGGGGAGTGATGATCACAGGTCCCCTGTGCTTAGATAGCAGCTCCATATCCTGAGATATATGATTTAATGCATCTGCATCTATTACTATGGGTATACTAAACTCCGCCAAAATATTCCTCAAAATTTCTAATCCATCGCAATTTTTTCCCCAGCCAGGACCAATAGCCAGTACATCCTTCCCCGTGATGAGCTTTTTAATTTCCTCCATACCGCTGCTAAGAAGGTATCCAGTGCCCTTATCCTCCAAAGGCACAGTCATAACCTCTGTAAGCTTGTTTTCAAATATAGGGTTTAAGCTGGCCGGAACTCCCAGAGTAACTAAACCCGCCCCTGTCCGCAATGCTGCCATACTAGTAAGGCAGGCTGCCCCGGTCATCCCCGTTGAGCCAGCTATAACAGCGACATGACCAAATGTGCCCTTGTGCCCGTCCGACGGTCGCTCTTTTAACCCCATAGCCACTTCCATATCCCCTAGGGTAAAGCCAGACACCCCTTCCGCCTCTGCGCTGTCAGAAGGAAGGCTTATAGGCACGACATGTAGCTCTCCTGTATACTCCCTCCCAGGAAACAGTATATGGCCCCGCTTTGGATAGCCAAAAGTTACTGTATCATCGGCTTTTATTGCAATCCCCATCACGTGTCCATTTTCTCCATGGATCCCAGAGGGGATGTCTACAGCAACTACGGGCACATTGTGGCTATTTACCTTCTCGATTGCTTCGTACACAATTCCTTCGATATCCCTACAAAGGCCAGTGCCAAAGAGCGAATCAATGACCAAACAAGCTCCTTTAAGCTCCCTATCCAGCAAGCTAAGGTCATTCCTATCCTCTACCCATCTAATTGCTGCTTGAAGCTTTTTTAATATATCTAGATTAGTTTTCGCATCCCCTGTTATCCTATCCTCGGGAGAGAATATAAATACCTCTAGCTCTATCCCGCCAAGCATCAAGTGCCTGGCAATGGCCATCCCATCTCCCCCATTATTCCCTCCTCCAACCAGAACAACAACTTTCCCAGAGCAACAATCCTTTATATATTTTTTCCGAATTATATCTACTGTCTTTAAAGCGGCGTTTTCCATAAGCACAATCCCGGGAATTGAAAATTCATCTATAGCCCTTTGGTCTATCGCTTTTGCCTCCGATGGCGTTACCACATACAAGCTTACTCCCTCCCAGCTTCTATAATAGCTTGAGCAACAGCGTATTCCTTTGAATGGGAAATGGATATCCAAATTTTACTGCCACCCATATGCTTAAATATTTCCGCTGCTTTTCCGTATAGAAGCACAGAAGGCGCTCCTTCAGCATTTCTTAAAACTTCTATATCGGTCCATTTCACAGTCC
>CALGOY010000224.1 GCA_937960725.1 uncultured Bacillota bacterium | reverse complement strand
AAGTTGATGCTCAAATAGGTTTTAATCCCATAGGATCTAAAGATATCCGCCAGCCTTGCTATATCCGGTAGATACTCTTCAGTTATGAATCTAGTTTCAAGTTCATGGACGTTGACATTATTTATAACTATTCCATTAATACCTACAGAAGCCAAAAGCCTTGCATAATCTTTTACCCTTGTAGTATCCTCTACAATTCTGTCATTCTTATAAAAAATCGAATCCCCTGCATAACCCCGTTCAATCTTTCCGCTT
Source organism: uncultured Bacillota bacterium (assembly GCA_937960725.1). Taxonomy (GTDB): domain Bacteria; phylum Bacillota; class Clostridia; order Caldicoprobacterales; family UBA3941; genus CALGOY01. The sequence continues at coordinate 11,361 of CALGOY010000224.1, read as the reverse complement.
ATATTATCCCAGTGATTGATAATTCGCAATTGATTGCGAGGATAATCAACTGCCGAAATCTCCTGTATAGCTTTGCCGATGCTAATAGATCGGATAAAGTAAAATATCCCATAGAGTACCCCGCTGTTATCATTGCCCGCTATTAATATAAAATCGTCATTATTTTCTGTCACATTTTTTACACAGAAGCCTTCCCGCTTAAGGTCTGCTTCAATTTCATATCCTTCATCCCGTGCCTTTGCTACAGTTCCAACGAAAATATGAGGGCCCTTCGGACGATTTTTATGAATACATACCTCTGTATCAAAAATCTCTTCTAATGCATACTTAAGCTCCGTAACCGCCGTCTGTATAACAGCATTATCTTCTTTTGCAAAAATATTTTTACAATACCTGATGTATCCCTCCCTCGTTTTATTCGTCATGCAATTCCGAAAATTCAGCCAGCATTTGTATAAAATGCTTTTACTATTCATTTTTATAATCACCTGTCTTATTTTTGTTATATTGTCTAAGCCTTGAATTAATTATAAACTTTATTTACTTTTTACTCCATATATTATATAATTATATTTGTACTATATAACTATTATAATCTGGAGTGATATAGAATTGCATAACTCCCCATGCAAAATATTAAACAACATATTCCCTGAAGTTCTGTATGCCGTAGAAAGAGAATGTAACTCAAGCTGGTATTTAGTAAAAACAACTCTCGATTTTCACAATTTTATGCTCATATATGACGGAGAAGCAACTTTCTTTAAAAACGGAACCATGTTTAAGGGCAAGAGAGGAGATTTAATATATTACAAACCCGGAGATGTAAGGGAAGCATATTCCTCCGATACTTTTCCTATGAAGTGTTTTGCCGTTGAGTTTTTATATACCTGCCCCATTCTATCCGATTCAGGATGGCATCTCTCTAGCCAAAAACTGCCTTTTAATTCTACTGAAACCATTGATGACACATATCTATTCCGCAAACTGCTAGATTTATTCTCCCAATTAGTTGATTTGAAATTATCGATAAAGACCACCACAAACCCTGCAACTGCTGTAATTAAGGAGAGAGCTATTTTCATGGAAATTCTCGCCCTATTATTTCAATATAAGAAAGGCAATCAGTGCAACTATAGGCATAGCAATCAGTATAACTATTTCAATATTAAAAGAGTAGAAAAAGTAATAGATTATATGATCCAAAACTATTCCAAACCGTTAAATTTGAAAACCCTGGCAGATTATTTAGAAATTAGCCCCTCATACCTGGGTAGCATATTTAAAAATATTACCGGCAAATCAGTGATTTCTTATCTGATTGATATACGAATCAATAAAGCTAAGCAGTTTTTAAGAGATGGGCTTTCCGTATCTGAAACAGCACGGAAAACCGGATTCAACGATATATTCTATTTCAGCCGTATTTTTAAAAAGCGAGTAGGAATACCACCATCAGAATTTATCAAAGAAAGCGAGAGTACACATAATACCTTTGTAAAATAGCAGCTTGCAATTCCTATGTATTTATTGCACATTTATTGTACAAAAAAGGACCTCTGATGTTTTTGTTAATGTAAAATGCCATATCAGAGGCCATTCTTTATACTATCAACCAAATCTATTTCTCTAATTTCAACGGATCAACTATCGCCCAAAATGCCGGCTTCGCACGTAAATTTCTATCAAACAACAAGGGAGCGTTTTTACGCTTCACTGGAAAGCCATCAAGCCAAGAATATTTATCTGAAATACCCCAAAATACCACCGCACTTATGATATCCTTGTTTTCTTTAAATGCTTCAAATAATTCTTGATAGCGCTTGGCTTGCATATCCAGTATATGCGACGGTATATTGTCGCCATAATCACTATGATCCTCCCAAGCGTAAATACTCATATCCAATTCAGTAACTATATTGTCTAGTCCTATGTCAGCAAACTTTTTCATCGACTCAACTATGCTGGATATAGGGGGTGAGTAGATATCAATATGAGTCTGATGCCCCACTCCGTCTATGGGCACACCTTTTTCAAGCAATTCTTTTACCAGTTTATACAAGTGATCACGCTTAGCTGGATCATGGGTATTATAATCATTAATATAAAGCTTAATATCAGGCCCTCCCACTTCCCGGGCTACACGGAATGCAACCTCAATAAACTCGGTGCCCGTAATCTGATACCAGGGACTATTTCTCATCCCGTCAGGAGCATCTGGATCAATTACTTCATTTACCACATCCCATGATTTAATATCGTCCTTGTAACGGGATACTACCACCCTTATATACTCTTCAAGCCGGCTTAACAATAGCTTTTTGTTCTCTTCCCGTTTCTGCGGATCAGTTTCATCAACCATTGGCTTTCCGTCTTTATCTTTGAAAAACCAATCCGGTGTCTGGTTATGCCAAACAAGGGTATGAAAGCGAAGCTCCATACCATTTTCCTTTGCAAACTGAACAATTTGGTCTGCCGCTTCCCATCGGAAATTACCTTCTACTGGTTGGATTAAAGCTGGTTTCATTGTGTTTTCAGCCACTAACATATTTACATGTTTTTTATACAATTCGGCAATTAGTCCAGTTGTATAATCTGGTTCAATAGCAGCCCCTATGGGAAAGTAATCTCTATAAGTATCTGCTAGAGATGGAATATCTTTCTCAATAGACAGTTCTTTACATGATAAATCCGACATCAAAAAACACCTCCTAGTATAAATTATTCTTTAACGCCGCCTACTAGCATTCCCTGAACAAAATACTTTTGCAAGAACGGATAAACCATGATGATTGGGACGGAAACCACAATCATCATCGTCGCTCGAACTGCATACGGAGTCACTCTTTTAATGCCTCCCTGAGCAGCAGCGGCCTGGAAATCGACCCTCTGAATACTGGCATTAGAAAACTGCAACACTTTCTGCAGCTCATACTGGAGCGTGCTTAAGTTCTGTTTAGAAGAGTTATACAAAAACACGTCGAACCAGGAGTTCCAATGCCATACGCCAGTAAATAGCGATACAGTCGCCAGCACTGGTGTACACATCGGCAACACGATATGAAAGAAAATTCTAAAATCACCGGCACCGTCAATTTTCGCAGATTCCAAAATATTAGCCGGCAGATTTTCGATAAAAGATCGAATAACGATTAGATTAAACACTCCAATGAGGCCCGGCCAGATATAAACCCAAAAAGTCCCTATCAAACCAAGATCACGCATCAGCAGATAAGTTGGAATTAAACCGCCATTGAAATACATCGTCAATACAAAAGCAACCGTAATAAATCTTCGCAGCACATATTCCGGCCGGCTGATCGCATAAGCAACCATAGCCGAACAGAAAACTGTCAATGATGTACCAATAACAGTGCGTAGCACTGAAATCCAGGCAGCATGGATGATATTAGCTTCCTGAAAAACAAACTTGTAGTTTTCCAACGTCCATTTGCGAGGCCATAGGTAAATGCCGCCACGGAGCGAGTCAGTTGCATCATTTAACGACACAGCCAGTGTGTTGAGCATAGGATACAGAGTCACTATAACAAGAAGAATCATCAAAATATGATTAACTGTTTCAAATACGCGATCGCCTACGCTTGTGCTATAACGGCGTTTTTTTTGTCTTCGGATTATTGCTTTAGCCATACTGCATATCCCTCCTCAATACAATCTAACTTCTCCTAGGCGCTTAGCTATGTTGTTGGCAGCAAACAGCAGGATGAAGCTAACCACCGTCTTGAAAATGCTAGCTGCTACTGAAAGCGAGTAATTGTATTGCTTCATACCATAATTTAATACAAATATATCAAGGTTCTCAGAATAGTTCATATTCATACCATTGCCCAGCAGGTACTGAGGTTCAAAACCAGATTCTAACAAATACCCAATGTTCATGATAAGCAATACTACGACAACCGGCCTAATCCCAGGCAGCGTAATATGCCACATCTTTCTAAAACGGCCTGCACCGTCGATTTCAGCAGCTTCATATAGGCCAGGATCAATCATTGCAATTGCTGCTAAATACACAATCGAGTTCCAACCAACGTCTTTCCAGACAATACTTGCGCCATAGATAGCCCAAAACCATTCGCCTTTGCCCAGAAACAAAATTTCTTCTTCAATCAAGCCCAGGTGCATCAGCAGTTCATTGATGATACCGTCCGTTGCAAGAATAGTCTGAATGATACCTGCCGCTACTACCCAGGAAAGAAAGTGCGGCATATAGCTGATCGTCTGCACCACCCGTTTGAAGGTTAAATTGCGTAATTCGTTAAGCAGTAAAGCAAGGGTGATCGCCGTGGTAAAGCCAAGCACTAAATTAATTAGGCTCATAACAATTGTATTACGCAATACCAAGAGAAAGCGTTCGTTACTAAATAGAAATTTGAAATGTTCAAATCCGACCCACTCTTGCTCCCAAAAACCCAGGGCCGGCTTATAATCTTGAAACGCAATTGTCCATCCCCAAATAGGAAGGTATTTAAAAATAAACAGCCAAATAACAAAGGGAACCGACATCAACACCAGTGCCCGCTGCTGAATTAAAAGATTAAAAAAATGCTTTAAGCCTCTTGGTTTTTGTTTTACAACTACGTACTGTTTTGTAATCATAAGCTTGTTATCCATCCTGATCCCCCTTTAGATTTGAGTAGAAAGACCGGCTTTAGCAAAGCTTTGAAAATTAGCCGGTCTTTCGCCTCTCTGGATAAGCTAAAAAGCTTAGTTTTTCGGAGCTTTCTCAACAATTTCCTTGATCGTTTCTGTAAACCATTGTTCATATCCTTCAATATCTAGCTTATTAAGTTCCGCTACATATTCCTCCCATACCTTTTCAAACTCTTCAGGTTTTGCCAACACCATCTTCGGTATATACTGCCGCTGAATATCAGACTTTTGTTGCTCAAACAGCTGCTGTTCTTGACCCCTCGGAGCACCCCATGCTGGATACCAGGGACGATCATCTGGGGGTGAGAAAAGCTCTGCATAAGTTTTTACTCCATAAGCTGATAGGATCTTCTTATCCGCTTCGGTCAAAGAAAGTTCAAACACTTCTGGCTGTAAGCCTGGAGATGCAGCGTTGCCATCCGACAATGTAGAATTCGTACCATAGTGGGGCCAATCCCAATCAAATACGGTAAACCCATACTCTTCAAGGAATTTCTGATCCATCTTATCAATCATTTCCTGTGTGCGGTACATTCGGCCGTTTTCGTCCCGGAGATAGGTTTCTCCCTCGATACCCCATTTAACGAGGATTTGAGTTTCTTCCTTAAGCAGATGATCTATAAACTCAATGACTCTTTCCGGATCTTTGCACTTAACGGTAATGCCAAAGCCCCGATTTTTGACGAACCCAAAAGGATCCAGATACTGATCCTTAATATCTTCATCGAAAACAACCGGCAATGGAAAATATCGATAGCCATCCTGTGATGGATCTGCCTTAGCAGCATCTGTCAAAGCATTCTGTGCATTTCCTATCTGCCAGCCATAGTCAAACATTCCTAAAACCTTATGAGAGGTCAACTTTGCGATGTATTGATCATAGTTGTCTGTAAAGGAAGCTTTGTCAAACAAACCCTTGGCATTGAGTTCATTGAGCGTCTTCCACCATCTCTTATCCCATTCGCTGCCGGCATAGATCCGAGCTTCATAGGTTTCCATATCAACCATAACTTCACCATCATTAGGATAGCCAGCTAGATGGTTGGGAATATTGGTAGTGGCGAAAAATCTCCAATCATCCGTCAGCATCGTAAATCCAATCAAGTCTTCATCTGGATGAGCATTAATAAAATCTTCGATGAGTTGGAAATACTGGTCAACCGTCTTAATCTTTGGATAATCTGCCCACTCAAGCACACGCCGTTGGATCCAGAACGCACCCTGGTTTATATTCGGATCCGGAATATATTCCCCTACCTGCGTTGAGAATGGGAAAATGTGAATCTTACCGTCATCCCACTTCATAAGTTCTTTGTAGGGCCCGTATACTTTCTGGATATTTGGATACTTGTCATTCTCGATGTAGGGGGTCAGGTCGATAAATCCGCCAGCTTCCACTACGCTCTCGATCCCGTCATCGGGCACAAGAACATCTGGATATTCACCTGATGCTATCATGGTTCCGATCTTAGTTTGCAAATCTCCCACCAGGTGTTCAATCTGAAAATTCACTCCGGTCTGTTCTTCAAGAATCTTACCGATTTTAGTTTCATTGGTATTAACGTCCTTCTCACCTTGCACTGCTACAAACATTGTAAAAGTTACCTTTTCTTTCGGCTGCTCTTCTGCCTCTTCTGACTCTTCGCTGCTTTCTCCTGTAGTAGTTTCTTCTGTAGTAGTTTCTTCCGCAGTAGTTTTATCCGTAGTAGATGCACCTTCGTTCTTTCCACTCGAACAGGCTGTTAGGACGAAGGCTAACACCATAAATAGACATACTAAGGATATCAACCACCGTCTTTTTACCATAGCTGTACATTACCCCCTCATTAAATAAATAATGTTGTTAATATCAGTATAGCTTAGGCCCCATGTCCTAACAACCACACAAACTTTAGCTTATACTTTAAAAATTTTATTATTTTAACCCTTACTATCTTGAACCGGAATATCAAAATCCACAATATCGTCCTTAATTGGAACAGTAATCCTAACAAGAGTCCCTTTTCCCGGTGCACTATCGATAAACAACTGGAATTGATCTCCATACAACATTTTAAGGCGGTAAATCACGTTCTTTACGCCTACCCGTTCGCCTATTTCCTCGTTTCGCTGTAGGTACCCATAGATCTGTTCAAGCCGCTCAGCTTCCATCCCAACTCCATTATCCCGGACTGAAAATTGCAGATAATTGCCTTCTAATCCGATGGAGATGTAAATCTCACCGCCATCCTTCATCGGTTCGACCCCGTGAATGCTGGCATTTTCAACAAAAGGAAGAAAGACCATTTTAGGAATAACTACATCCAGCGCCTTAGGATCCACATCTATATTATAGTTAAGCCGATCCCCAAAGCGGTACTTCTGAATTTCCAGAAAGCAGTTAATAAACTCTAGCTCTTTCTTCACTGTAATCAAGCCCTTATTCCAGGTCAAAGAAGACCGCAGCAACTTAGCCAAGTTGTGGATGATCCTCGCTGTTTCAGTTTCCTTCTTAATTAAGCTACGTACTCGTATCGTTTCCAGTGAATTAAATAAGAAATGCAGATTGATCTGGCTTTGCAGGGCGTTAAGCTGAGCTTTGAAGTGTTCAATCTCCAAATTTTTCTGGCGAATATCAGCGATATATACATCATAAATTAAACTCTTGATCTTCATAATCATGCGGTTAAATTCATTCTGCAGCTCTCCAATCTCATCGTATGTTCTCGGCATTTCGATAGGTACAAATTCCTGTTTCTTTACTTTTTCCATGTGCCGCAGAATCTTTACAAGCCGCACATTCATCGAGCGGGTAACCCAGAAAATAACCGCCGTAGAATAAAGTAGGTTTATTAGAACCATCCAGATTATCAATTGCCGGGGTTTATGGATTTCGCTGAAAACCACCTCCTCCGAAATAACGCTAACTAACTTCCAGTCGCTCAAATACTTACTTCCAGAATAAGTGCTGACCAGTTCTATAGAATCTTTCGGAAAGCTGAGCTCATAAAAAAAAACGGTATCCGTCTGCCAGTTGATATTCGGATCTGTTGTATATTCAATTTGATCCTTCTCATTGAGCAAATAAATATGCCCATCCAGGTTGCGATTGGAAAATATCTGCTCTATTGCCTGGGTGCGCAATTCAATTTTCACTATTTTTTCCCATTTACTATCGCCAAAAAAGTTAAAATAATTCATCCGGCGCACAACGGAAAAAGTATCCAGGACATTATCTTCGGCTCTGAAATTGTCCTCCTTCTCAGTTCTGGTCACAACCACAGAAATTCCTTTTGTTTCTGCCTCTTCTAGCTCCTTATACCAATTAGAATTGCGGACCTTATCCGATAAATAGCCAATTCCTCCTGCGTATAATATTGTGGGGTTATCCATATAGATCTTAATACTTTGCACAAAAGTATAAGAGGGAATATAGTTATTTAAGATCTTTCGCAAATATGAATCATAGGCGGCAATATAGTCAATCGGACTTTTATATTCCCTTTCCAAGATTTCGTTCAGAATATAATCCGTGTTAAATACCGATGAAACCCTCACAGCGTCGTCAATCTCCCTCCTGAATTCGTCCTTTACTTGTTCAAGAGCCCGCATAAGATCTTGCATATGCTGACTTTTTACATTGTTCACTGTCACCTGATAAAACACGATATTAGTTAAGACAATCGGTAACAACACGCAAAAAATATAGATGATCATCATCTTGTAGCGTAGGCGGATATTATCAAGCTTGAGGCTCAATTTCATGTGTTTCACTCCCTCCAGCCTCTTTAAACCACTGAGCGCGATATTCCGTAGGGGTCATCTGCTCCACCTTCTTGAAACGGGTCACAAAATAATCGGAATTTTTAAAACCAACCCGTTCAGCGATCTCATAAACGCATAAATCAGTTTGGCGCAGCAATCGTTTGGCTTCGTTTATACGAAGCTGCAATAAGTATTCATTTAAATATTTGCCGTATGTCTTCTTAAAAAGCTGGCCCAAATACACGGGATTCACGTAAAACATAGCAGCTAGGCTCTTTAAGGTAATATCTTCGCAAAAGTGCGAATCGACATACTTCTTAACTTCATGAATGAAGCCCTTGGCTTTATCCTTGCGAATAGTAGCAATATAGCCAGCTGCTTCACTCATAAACTTAAAGAAGAGATCCTGAAGCTGTCTCAATGTAATATTTATATGATTCCAGTTGGTCATCGGTTGAAAATAGGCCAATTGTTCCTCCTTACCATTTAATTCTCGAATCAACTTGATTACACTAAAAACACACTGGTTGATCGATGTCTTCACGGCCTCGGGAGCAAAACGTTTTCCTTGGAAAAGCCTGAAAATTCGATTTATAATTCTGCCAATCTGGGTTTCATCATTTTTTTCTACACTTTCCATCAACTGTCTGCGTAAATCTGGATCCAATTCAATATACTGCAGAGGCCGGTTAGATACTTTTTCATATATGATTGGCCCTTCAAGTGCCGTAAATTTATACTGCAATGCTTCTTTTGCTGTAATATATGCACTAGAAAGCTGATTTAGATCTTGAACTGGTGCACCTACATATGTAATGATAGTTTTACCTATTGTTTTAGATAACCGTTCCTGTAAAGCCTTAGCAAAATGTTCTACTCTTCCGAGAAATGGGTAAAGCATCCTATCAGTTACGATCATGCCATAAAGACCATGATGTTCATGTAGCAGAACAGGTTTCCCGATTCCAAGCGCTGTAGCAATTGAATTGCTGAGCAAATCTTGCATCTCTTCGCTAGAAAAGAGGCTGACATTTCTCTTCGAAAGATGATCCTCATTGATCTCAATAAATACATAAAACAACTTCTCAGTTTTTTCGATCTTAAGTGCCTGTTTCCATTCGTCAATATTTTCTGGGGTTGCCTCTCCTTTGATCAAAGATTCCAAAATAGCACTCTTTAAACTAATCCGCTCTTTGCAAATCTGCGGTCTTAAGCGCAATAAAATAGACTGCAGCTCATCTTGATCCACCGGCTTTAGAATAAAATCCGACACACCATAACGTATTGCCTGCTGGGCATATTCAAACTCGTTATATCCGCTGACAACGACGAACTTAGTCGGCAGGTGTTCCACCTCGCTTACGCGGCGGATCAATTCTAATCCATCCAGGACCGGCATTCGGACGTCCGTGATGACCAATTCTGGATGATGCTCCTCAATCATGCGAAAAGCATCTTCTCCATTATCGGCTTCTCCAATAATTTCGTAACCGCAACTTCTCCAATCGATTAAATCCCGAAGCCCTATGCGTACAACCTCCTCATCATCGACTACCAAAACACCGATCACAACTATCCCTCCTGATACCCCAGCCATTTGCGATCAGTTAATTTTACAGGCACTATTCGGCAAAATGTGAAACAATTACACGAAAGGACGAGATGTGTTTTGAATAATAAAATTTTATTGATAATTTTATATATGCAGATTTGTTTGGCAGTTATCAATCATATCATTATTTTTTCAGTTATAATATATTATAATGTCAATATTAAATAAGCGTCAAGCCATCAAGCTTTAAAGACATCAGAATTACATTCAGTTTTATAACGAAACTCTTTATTTCTTATTTCTTCTATGTAAGAATATATATAGAGTAATAATATATATAAATAGGAAGTGTTAATATGTTTTCAGATATCGCTCTAGATCGGGATAACCCCCTACCTCTATATATTCAACTTAAAGACTACATAAAACAAATGATCCTCAAGGGCCTCTTGACGGAAGGTCAAAAACTCCCTTCTTCTAGAGAGCTTAGCAGGCTAATTAACGTAAGCAGAAATACCGTTGTCCAGGCTTATGAGTTTTTGGAAGAGGAAGGCTTTATTTACTCTATCAAGGGCAAGGGCACCTACGTATCAAATGTAAACATTCGGCCGGTGGGGACTTGGAAAGTAGATTGGTCTTCCCGCCTAACCCCCTATGCCCGCCAAGCTAGCCAGTTAGATATAGTAAAGCGTGAACTTAAATGGAAAAAAGGCATGATATCTTTCAAAAGCATAGCCCCCGATGATAGCCTGTTCAATTTAGAAGACTTCAAAAGAGCTTTCCTAAACCGCTTCTCTATCGAAGGCAATAAATTATTAAATTATGGATATGCCCAAGGCTATAAACCCCTTATTGACTATCTTCTACAATATATGGAAAATAAAGGGGTAAACATTACAGGGAGAGATATCCTTATAACCAACGGCTTTACTGAGGGATTTGATATAATCCTGGCAGCTCTTACAAAGCCAGGAGATAAGATACTGTGTGAAAACCCCACCCACAACACCGCCCTCAAGATCATGAAGCTTCACGGACTAAACCCCATAGGAGTTGACATGGAAGAAGATGGAGTTAATCTAACTCAAATGAAAGAATGTTTAGACAGCAACGATGTAGACATGGCTTTTTTAATCCCCTCCTATCACAATCCCACTGGAATAGTGATGTCTGCAGAAAAACGGATAAGAGTATTTAAACTACTGGAAGAATACAGGGTGCCAATCATAGAAGACGGATTTAATGAAGAACTGAAATACAGCGGATCTCACATGGCTCCACTGGTGGCCCTTTGCGGAACTGGAAACAATGTCATATACATAGGGAGTCTATCCAAGGTGTTGTTCCCTGGAATAAGAATTGGCTGGATATTGGGGGACAAAGAATTAATC
>CALGOY010000223.1 GCA_937960725.1 uncultured Bacillota bacterium | reverse complement strand
AACTTCTCTTATAGTTATAGCTTTTTTCCTCTCAGGTGGTTTTGGGGAACTGATTTCAGAAACATCTTTAGTCTTTTTCTGGCTTTTGGGTTTATCTTTCTTATTTTTTGCAAAAAATATTGATTCATCCGCTTGCCAGAAGTCTTTTTTATTTCTTCGTTGCTTGCCTTTTGATTTACTATACCCTTTAGACGGCATATTATTTCTATCTTCTCCTTTGCCTGCTGTTACAGGGGGCTGACTTAGGAATTGATCTACAATATCTTCTGTTCTATTACGCTTACCGGATTTCTGTGATCTTCTCTGTTCTTCATCTCTCCTACTAGTATCTTTCGCTGCTACTGCTTGCCTTCTTCGCTCCTGTCCTTTATTTCTCGAACGGCTATCATACTTATTACTTCTTGTTGATCTTCTTCCTTTGCCTTGATTGGGCTGATTATCAGATTTCATCTTCCACTCCTTCCGATCGCCTTGTAAACTATTGTCTTCTTCTTGCCTCTGTTTAGATTGTTCAAGCTTTAAAACCTTTCGTTTCTCTTTTAGTTCCTTCTCCTTTGCCTGTTGTTCTGTCTTTTGCTTTTCTTCCTGCTCTAATTTGTTGCGAATAGTTTGAATAGACTGTATATGCGAATCTATATTTTTATCCAGTTCGCTCATATCTTCCATCAGTTCCTTCGTATCTTGCATTAATTTATTTGCTGTTGCAAATACTTTTATTTTTGCCATTCATCGATCACCCCCATATTTACTTTTACCGCATCAGGCAATACATCTAATATCATCTCTTTAAATCTACTATCAGTAATGGCAACAATAGCCCTGTTTGATTGCCCAATACTGCTACCTAACTCCTCTTTGTTGCCAAATATCACTAGGTCAACCCGCCTATTCTTACATAATTTCGATATTCTTTCTTTAGTTGCTTCTGAAGCATCGTCGCTGACAACTACCAGCTTTGCTTTCCCCTTTCGAATTGAGTCCTCTGCCGCCCATGTGCCGGATGCTAACTTTCCAGCGCGCCTGCATAACCCCAATATTTGATAAAATTTATCAGCTGCTTTCATCATCTTCCTCACTCAACTCTTGAACTAGCCTTTCATATATTTCAGATTCAATTGCTTTGTTTAGAGCTTTTTCTAATAGTTTATTTTTGTAAGCTTTTTTAAAGCATGCCTTATCCCTGCACAAATATGCTCCTCTACCTGGAGCCTTTCCCTTAAAATCGATATTAATTTCACCTTCAGGGCTTCTTACCACTCTTATTAATTCCTTTTTAGGCTTCATTTCTCTACAGCCTACGCACATTCTTAACGGAATTTTTCGCTTCTTCAAGGCAAATCCTCCTACTCCTCTCCAACAATATTGGAATTATCCTCTATGGATTGTGCCTGCGACTGGCTCTTGATATCTATTCGCCAACCTGTGAGCTTAGCAGCTAATCTAGCATTTTGGCCTTCTTTACCTATTGCTAAGGAGAGCTGGTTATCTGGTACTATTACCCTAGCAGATTTGCTGTTTTCATCCTCAATTATAACATCTATTATCTTTGCCGGACTCAGGGCATTGGCGATATATTCCTTAGGATCTTTATCCCATTTAATAATGTCTATTTTTTCGCCTCCCAGCTCTTCCACAACTTTTTGCACTCTAATACCATGTAGTCCCACACAAGCTCCAACAGGGTCGATGTTAGGATCGTTGGAGTGCACTGCGATTTTCGCCCGCGAACCTGCCTCACGAACGATATTTTTTATAAGAACCTCACCGTGGATTATCTCAGGAACTTCCTGCTCAAACAATCTCTTAATTAAGCCAGGATGAGTTCTAGATACTGTAATATGAGGTCCCTTTGTAGTTTTCTTAACCTCTGCGATATATACTTTTATTCTATCGTTAACATGGTATTCTTCGTTAGGTATCTGCTCGTTAGGAGGCATTATGGCTTCTACCTTATCTAAATCTATATAAACATTCCTTTTATCTATCCTATGAATAATCCCATTGACGATTTCATTTTCTAGCTCTAAGAATTTTTCATATATCAAGACTCGCTCCGCCTCGCGGATCCTCTGAATAACGACCTGTTTGGCGTTTTGGGCTGCTATACGTCCAAAATTCTTAGGGGTAACTTCTATAGAAACTATATCGCCTATATCTTTCCTAGGATCAATTTTTCGCGCTTCTTCCAAAGATATCTCGAGAAACTCATTGGAAACTTCTTCCACAACAGTTTTTTGGGCATATACCTTTACTATCCCCGTATCCCTATCTATATGCACCTTTACATTTTGTGCAGTCCCAAAATTCTTCCTGTAAGCCGAAACTAGAGCAGCTTCAATAGCTTCGAGTAAAATCTCTTTATCTATGCCCTTTTCTTTCCCAATCTGCTCGAGAGCATTAAGAAACTCCCCATTCATATTAAAAAATCCTCCTTAAACCAGTACATCATTAAAACTCCACTGCTAATCTTACTATTGCAACTTCATCTTTGTTAAAAGAAATTACTTCGCCATCAACCCTAATGAGAATATTGCCATCCTCCAGCCCGATCAATTCACCAGTAAAACTTTTTGACCCATCCACTGCTTTATAGAGCTTTACATCCACCTTACGCCCCTTATATCTCTCAAAGTCCTTATCTTTTTTAAGCGGGCGATCAATGCCGGGAGACGATACTTCAAGAAAATAATTATGAGGAATAGGGTCTACCTCATCCAACTTGTCGCTAATTTGCTCGCTAGCTTTTTGACAATCGTCAATAGTCACTCCCCCTGGCTTGTCTATGTATATTCTAAGATACCAATTGTTGCCTCCTTTTACATACTCTACATCTACCAATTCGTATCCCAATTCATCTAAAATTGGAATTGCAAGCTCTTCAACAATATCTTCTACTTTTCTTTTTGCCACGGTGGTCCCTCCGTCCATATTACAGTTGTATTTATTTTCAGTGTTCCCAACTGTAAAGCTTTTATAATTAAAGATAAAGAGTGGGTTTCCCCACTCTGCAAACACTCAGCATATTATCACGTCCACTATTATAACATCGCAGATAAAGAATTGCAAGGCTAAAACAAAGAAATCTGGCTAGTCTCAGGAATACCATCTAATGCCCCATGATTTCTCAACATATCTATCACAGTCTTAGAAACTCGAGCCCTTTCTCTTAAATCTTCAATAGAAACAAATTTCCCATTTTTCCGCGCTTCTGATATGCTCTTTGCAGCAGCTACCCCCAAACCTTGTAGTGAGCTTAAGGGCGGTCGGATACCTTCTTCTGTTATAAGAAACTTCATGGGATCTGATTTATACAGATCTACTGGCAGCATTTTTACATCACGGCAGTACATTTCCAAAGCCACTTCAAGAATTGTTATTAGATTCTTTTCTTTGGCAGTTGCTTCATTTCCTTTTGATTCCAATTCTCTTATCTTCTCCCGAATAGCTTCCTTCCCTCCTAGTACTAAATCTATGTCAAAATCATCGGCACGAACTGTAAAATATGTAGCGTAAAAGGCCTCAGGGTAATACACTTTAAAATAGGCAATTCTAAATGCCATAATTACATAGGCACAGGCATGGGCCTTAGGAAACATATATTTAATTTTTTTACAGGAGTCTATAAACCATTCTGGTACATCTTTTTCTCTCATTACTTTTTCAAATTCCTCCGTAAGCCCTCTGCCCTTTCGCACTCTCTCCATTATATTAAAAGCGATTGTTGGTTCTACTCCTTTTTCTATAAGGTAAAGCATAATATCATCTCTTGTTGAAATAACTTCAGAAAGCGTAGCAATTCCATCTCTTATTAGATCCTGGGCATTGTTAAGCCATACGTCAGTGCCATGGGAAAGGCCGCTTATCCGAATTAATTCTCCAAAGGTAGTAGGTCGAGTCTCCGCTAGCATCTGCCGGACGAATCTGGTCCCAAACTCAGGTACTCCGAAAGTTCCGACAGGACTGTTTATATCTTCAGGGGCAAGTCCTAGAGGTTCAGTGCTAGAGAATAGTTTCATGGTCTCCTTCTCCCCTAGGCTTATTCCCCTAGCGTCAACTCCGGTAATATCTTCTAACATTCTGATCATCGTCGGATCATCGTGGCCTAGTATATCTAACTTGACCAGCGTATCATGGATAAAGTTATAATCGAAATGGGTAGTAATAACCCCAGAGTCTTTATCATCTGCAGGATATTGTATCGGAGTAAATTCAAATATTTCCCTGTTCTTAGGTACTACCATTATTCCCCCCGGATGCTGGCCTGTGGTCCGCTTAACCCCGGTACAGCCTGCTACTAACCTCTTTATTTCTGCATTGGTAACTACCTTGTTACTTTCTTCCAAATATTTTTTCACAAATCCAAAAGCCGTCTTTTCTGCAATTGTACCGATAGTTCCAGCTCTAAAAACATGGCCTTCCCCAAACAGCTCCTCGGTATACTTGTGAGCTATAGGCTGATATTCTCCAGAGAAATTTAGATCGATATCCGGCACTTTATCCCCTTTAAATCCAAGAAAAACTTCAAAAGGTATATCAAATCCTGATTTGTTATAAGCTGTTCCACACATGGGGCAGTCTTTGTCAGGAAGGTCAACTCCCACCCCGTATTTACTCTTATCTACTTCGAAATCCGAATGCTTGCAATTGGGACATACATAATGGGGGGGTAAGGGGTTTACTTCCGTAATGCCAGTCATAGTAGCTACAAAAGAGGAACCTACAGAGCCTCTAGACCCTACCAGATAGCCATCCGACAGTGATTTTTTAACCAATTTGTGGGCAATGTAATATAGTACTGCAAATCCATGGCTGATAATAGAATTTAACTCCTTTTCCAATCTTTTAGATACAATTTCTGGAAGAGGATCTCCATAGATGGCTTTTGCATTTTCTATCGCCATTCTAGCAATCTCATCTTCTGCTCCCGGTATTTCAGGTGGACAGAGTTTGTCCGGAATAGGTTGAATTTCCTCTATTGTCTCAGCAATCTGCCTAGGAGCATCGACAACAACTTCATGGGCTAATTCCTCTCCCAGATAGCTAAAATCCTCCAGCATTTCGTCTGTAGTCTTAAAGTATAGGGGGGGTTGCATCTCTGCATCGCTATATCCCTGACCGGCCATGAGAATCCTTCTAAAATATTCATCCTGGGGATCCAAAAAGTGTACGTCCCCCGTAGCTACTACAGGCTTACCTAATTTCTTTCCTATCTCTAAGATTTGCTTGTTTATCTTTTGAAGATCCTGCTCGTTTTTAACGGTCCCTTCTCTTATTAGGTGTCTATTGTTGTCTATAGGTTGTATCTCTAGATAATCGTAAAAGTCTGCAATTTCTATTACTTCCTCGTAGGGAGCACCTCTCAATATAGCCTTATATAGCTCTCCGGCTTCACAGCCTGACCCTACTATTATCCCCTCTCTATATTGCATAATTAAACTTTTAGGGATTCTCGGCCTCCGGTAAAAATATTCTAAATGAGCCTTTGAAACCATTATATAGAGGTTTCTAAGACCCGTTTTATTTTTAGCCAGAATTACAAGA
>CALGOY010000222.1 GCA_937960725.1 uncultured Bacillota bacterium | reverse complement strand
CATCCCTCATAAGATTTATTTGAGCGAGGAAGAAATGCCAAAATATTGGTATAATATCAAAGCTGTTATGAAAGAACTTCCCGATCCAATGCTCAATCCTGCTACTAAACAGCCCTGTACTAAAGAAGAACTTAGCCATATATTTTGTGAAGAATTAGTGGAACAGGAGTTGAATAGCACAGACCTATATATAGAAATTCCAGAGGGAATTCGTGATTTTTACAAAATGTATCGCCCCTCCCCTCTCATCCGTGCATATTCCCTTGAAAAGTTCTTAGATACACCAGCCCAAATTTATTATAAATTCGAGGGGAGCAATACTTCAGGCTCTCATAAATTAAATTCAGCAGCTGCACAGGTATATTATGCAAAAAAACAAGGAATAGAAAAATTAACCACAGAAACTGGTGCCGGCCAATGGGGAACTGCCCTGGCAATGGCCTGTGCGTATTATGACGTAGACTTAATAGTGTATATGGTAAAGGTATCAGCCGAACAAAAACCCTATCGAAAAGCAGTTATTGAAACTTATGGCGGAAAAATTATACCCTCTCCTTCTGATACAACTGAAATAGGACAAAAGATTCTAGCGGAGAACCCAGATACAGGAGGATCATTGGGTTGTGCAATATCTGAGGCCATAGAAGTGGCTACTAAAACTGAAAATTGCCGGTATGTATTAGGAAGTGTTCTAGATCATGTTCTACTTCATCAATCTATCATAGGAGAAGAAACTAAAATTGCCTGTGAAAAGTATGACATTCAACCAGATATTATTATCGGCTGTGTTGGCGGAGGTTCTAACTTCGGAGGACTAATTGCTCCTTTTATGGGAGATAAAATTCAAGGAAAAAATAATATCCATTTTATTGGAGTTGAACCGGCATCTTGCCCATCTTTAACTAGAGGAAAATATGCCTATGATTTTGGAGATACCGGTAAAATTACTCCCCTCCTGAAGATGTATACACTAGGCTCAGGTTTTATGCCTTCACCGAACCATGCTGGTGGACTTAGATATCATGGTATGAGTCCAATAGTTTCAAAACTGTATCATGACGGTTATTTCGAAGCCCGCGCAATTGAGCAGACTAAGGTGTTTAGGGATGCTACAACCTTCGCCCGCTGCGAAGGCATCCTCCCCGCTCCAGAATCAGCCCATGCTATAAGTTGCGCTATAGACGAAGCATTAAAATGCAAAGAAACCGGTGAAAAGAAAACGATCATCTTCGGATTGACAGGAACAGGCTATTTTGATTTATCAGCATATATAAGCTATAATAGCGGAACTATGACTGATTATATTCCTACCGACGAGGATTTGGAAAAAGGATTTAGAAGCCTGCCTAAAGTTTAATAGCTAATAATAACAATTGAGACTGCAAAACCAACGCGTTTTGCAGTCTCAACTACCTGGTTTGTCAGATTAAATAGAAAAACTCCTTCTCAACTCTATGACTTTCACTTCTTTCTAGATTGTTTATAATACTATCCTTATATCATAACCGCACTGAGGGCATATTGGCTGTTCAATATAAATTTTTGTAAAGAAACCAGCCCTATATATCAATAGTCTATCGCATTTAGGACAGTAGGTAGAATTATCAACATTTGATACGTTTCCTAAATAAACGTAGTTTAGGTACTTTTTCGCAATTTTTCTTCCTTCTAACATAACATCTACTTCTGTGGGAGGGCGATGCATTTTATAAGTAGGGAAATATCTTGATAGATGTAGGGGAATATTTTTGTCAAGGCTGCCCAGATATGAAGCTAGATCCTCCAGCTCTTCTACAGAATCGTTAAGCCCATTTACTAATAGGGTCGTTATCTCTATATGGCATCTTTTATATGATTGTTCTATTGTATTTAGGACGGGTTTTAAATCTCCGCCACAAACTTTCCTATAAAAATCTCGACGAAAAGATTTTAAATCTATATTCATTGCATCTATGTAAGGTAGAAGTTCTGTTAAAGGCTCTGACTCTATATAGCCGTTAGTGATAAGCACAACCTTGAGATGAGGAGCCCGAGCTTTAAGTTTTTTCGATGTTTCATATACGAATTCAAACCATATTGAAGGCTCATTATATGTAAAGGCAATACCTACATTATCCTCTAAAGCCAAGCACTTTTCTACAAGGGCATCGGGAGCCATGTATTGACTTGGAGCTTTATAATGGGCTATTGAATAATTTTGGCAGAAGCCACAGGAAAAATTACAGCCGAAGCTACCTACAGACAGAATATTTTTGCCAGGCATAAAGTGATAAAGCGGTTTTTTCTCTATGGGATCTAAAGCCATTGATGTTATTTCCCCATAATTTATGGTTTTTAAACTTCCTTCTTTGTTTGTTCTTACGGAACATAGACCAAATTGATCCTCGCCAATTATACAGTTATGGGGACATAAAAGACATTTTATCCTGCTTCCCTGTTCTTCTGCAAAATATCCATCGTATAGCAAAATAGTCACCCGCTTTTAATTATGTTCGTGTCTTATTACTTCAAACTTTTCAATGTCATAATCTTCATCTGGAGATATCCCTGCTTTTTGAAGGGCTATTCTTAACTGCTCCTCTACAGTATCGACACCTTCTAGATTAGGCAACAATACCCCAGTTTTATGCCCACTTCTAACTATAACTCCATATTTTTTAGGGTCTAGTTCTTCCTTGTTGGCTTTTACCGGTTCTGTAAGGACATCTACAGAGAATTCCAGTTCAGGCAATTCATCTTCTTCAACAGGGGAAAATCTCGGATCATACACCCCTGCCTCCACTGCATTTCGTATAATTTCTTGGGCGATATTTTCCGTAACCGGCCTAATAGTGCCAATACAACCTCTTAAATTTCCGTTTTTCTTTATGGACACAAAGACTCCCCTTCTATTTTTCAGCATCTCTTCAGGTACGTAGGAAGGAGGCTCTAGATAATCTCCGTTGACTATATAATGGGTAAGACTCTCCCGGGCCAACCTGATATAAAGATCCTTTTCTTCCCGGATCTTTTCTAAATGTTTCTCCTTAATTTCACCCGCTAATTCAGACAGGGTATCACGACCGGTAGGGTTGACGGAAAATTTCATAGTCATATAGCCTACGCCAAAGGTACCTTCATATGCTAATAATTCGCCTCTAATTTCATTTCCATCCATGGCCCCTAACATAATGTAGTAAGAACGAAGCCCACATTCCCCAGCATTTTTTACGCTAGTTTCGTCCATGTTAAATACCCCTGCCACGTCTCCAGCCTGTAATAGAGATATCAGTTCTTTATCAAACTTTTTGCCGTATGGACTGTATTCGTAAGGCCCGTCTTTAGATAACCTATGGGATAAATCTCCACTGGCAATAAAGACAGCATCGACATCCATATCTTCTACTGCTTTTTTAATGCACATACCAAATCTGTAGAGCTGTATCTTAGGTAAAAGTCCGTAGGTTATATGGACGAGTTTGTAGTCTGTAAATTTTTTATTTATAAAGTACAGGGGTACCATGGTGCCATGGTCCAGTTCATAATTTAATCCATACTGATAGGCAAAGTCCCCTGTTATCTTAACCGTTGAAATATTTTCTTTTTGAGCATAGTTTATTATTTGGTCTGTTAATGCTATATCTATATTTAAACTAAATTTGACCTGCGGCGCAGCAAAATTCCTCAAATCTCCATCTATAGCATTTTCATAAGACAGGGAGATCGCATCTCTAAACAAGGGGCCGTGGGAAGTAACTATTATAATCGTATCTGGCTCTATACTAACAATTTCTTCAGCAATTTTATAGCAAGCGTCAGTAGTATCCTTAATCTTCCTCTCTTCTCCCCTCCCCACCTCCGGTATAACAATAGGAGGATGGGGCATTGCGAAAAAACCAGATATCCTTCCCATGTAATCATCCTTTCAGAATGAAAAATTTTATTTATTCTAATTGACGCATCATAGAAATAACATTAAAATTGTCTTTAAGGGAGGTTCATAGTTATGTTTTTTATAGGGATCTTCGGAGTACATCAGACCGAAAAACAGCTTGGTAATTATAATAATGTTATATGTCCATCATGCGGTAGCTTTACTAGATTGCAAATATTCAAACGCTACACATATTTCCATATATTTTTTATACCCGTTTTTAAGTGGAATATTAAATACTTTGCAAAAGCTGCTTGCTGTGCTAGCATATATGAACTAGATCCCGCTGTTGGTAAACAGTACGAAAAAGGCCATAATCCTGAAATTAAAGATGAGCATTTGCATCCTACAAGCTGGTATTCTCCTTATAAAAATTGTCCGAGCTGCGGAGCTAGGGTTGAATCTAATTACAGCTATTGCCCGTATTGTGGTAATAGATTATAGAAAATATTCTACGATATCTCTTGCAGTTGGAGGACAGCCTGGAATATAATTAGCGCACCCTCTAGTACACTGCCCTACCCCTATTCCATCCTCTATATTTTTATTTTTATAATATTGTCCTATATATATTTTTGTCCTAACTTTATTAAGCTGTCCGCTTTCTTTTAACCTTTCCAATGCATGAATTAATGTTCCATAGCAAGCTGAGCATGCGTTTTTTTCTTTGATTAGATCAATATATGGTTGGTTGATATTAGTTCTGCGGATAATAGGTGTTCCTTCATCGCTGTTTAATTCTACAATCTTAGCGTTTGATAAATCGCTGCTACCTACTCCTAATTCTTCTGCTATTTTTATATAGGGAATATCGTTTACTTCAAAGCCCAGCAAATTAGCCGCATAGCTATCCAGCAGGACAGGATCCGTTGCAGCCAGCACTCGATTCATCTCTACTGGGTTTCCGCCCTCCTCAAAATTCAAATCCCCCATAATCCCGTCTACGATAATGAGGTCCTGCTTTATTGCCTTATTTAAATAAGCAATTGATTTATGTAACCCCATAGTATGAAATCTTCTCTTTTCAAAATTTGGGATACATCCCTTTAAATTTTTTAAAGCGCAGGTAATATTGGTTTGACAATGTCCTTTCAAAACAGGAACATTAATTAAATAATCTATCTCCTCTAGTTTACTACAAATATTAATTTTAATTCCATTGACATCATATTCAACATGGCTATCTTTTTGTAAATCAACCAATGGAACCCCATATTGCTCTGAGATTTTTTCATATCCACATACCTTAAAGGCCCTGGAGGTTCTATCCCCCACCCATGAACTTTCTAAAATTGTTATATTTTTATATCCTTTAGATTGAAAATACTCTACAATTCCTTCTACCAGTTCCGGTGAAGTAGTAGCGCCGCTGGTTGAGGGCTTAGCTACAACAAGGTTGGGCTTTATACCTATTCGTGTACCTTTCGGTATCTTCTGTTCCGGTTTTATATGGCTAAGAAGTTCCTTAACCATAGTTTTTGGAGTGTTGCCGTATATAACGTAAATTTCGTTTTTCTGCATATTTCTCACCCCGTTATTTATTGCAGTTATAAATTTTTCTTATTAGCTTTATTTCTTTGGCATAACCATTTAAATCATTTGGAGTTTCCAATATAAGTTGTAAAATTATTTTCTTTCATAAGCTTAAGCAAAGCTTTTGTATCCTCTGGGTCAATAGCTTTAGCTTTACTACCTCTGGGGTTTCGGGTAAAAAATTGAAAAGTATTTGCGTTTATCTTTAAAGCATTTCTTCCCATTTCATAAAAGCCTTTAGAGGTTGACAGATGACAGCCGATATTTAACATGGCATATTCCTTTCCATGATGAACTAAAGTTTTTCTCCCACTTTTTCCTTCATCCATTCCACTTGTTTTTCTGCTCGACGATCAAGCCGAAGCATAGTGGGGGGAAGCGACCTTCCCCCTCCCGCCAATCTTCTGCATTTTGTTCTACATACAATAGAACTATCCTTGCAGGAGAAAATACCCTATAACTAAAATACCTAAGACTATCCTATACCAGCCGAAGGCTTTGAAATCATTCCTTTTAATATATGTTAATAAAAATCTGATAGCTATTATGGAAACGATAAAAGCTACGGCCATTCCAGTTAACAGAATGACAATTTCGTCACTGGTAAAGTTAAATCCAAACTTAACTAACTTTAGAGCGCTTGCGCCGAACATTACCGGAATAGATAGGAAAAATGAATATTCTGCCGCGACAAATCGGGAAGTACCGAGTATAATAGCCCCAAGAATAGTAGCTCCCGAACGAGAGGTTCCTGGAATTAAAGATAAAACCTGAAATATACCTATGCCAAAGGCAGTACCGTATGATAATTCGCTTAAACTTTTAATTTTAGGCTCTCTATATTTATTGCGGTTTTCTATGATAATAAAAAGAATTCCATAGATAATCAGCATAAGGGCAACGGTTTGGTAATTGTAGAAATGTTCGTCCAGCCAGTCATCAAATAAAACTCCCATAACTGCTGCTGGAATAACCCCTACAATTACTTTGTACCAAAGCTGCATAGTTTCTTTCTTTTCCTGCTTAGATTTACTGAGCGATAAAGGATTAAGCTTATTAAAATATAAAATAACCACAGCTAAAATAGCTCCTAGTTGAATAACGACTAAAAACATCTCCTTGAAAGCTTCTGAAGTGTTTAACTTTATAAACTCATCTACTAAAATCATGTGACCGGTACTGCTTATAGGTAGCCATTCTGTAATACCTTCTACAATTCCCAGGAATACTGCTTTTAATAATTCAATGATTAGCATACTATTTTACCTCCGAACTATACTCTTTTTGGTCTCAACCGTTCTTTAAATCATTTCCAGACTATATAAAAATATAGTGTTTAGCTTTTCTAATTATATCACGTTGTATTGTTGATTGCCACAAATTTCTCCAGTTCAAACTCTTCATTTATATAGCTTTATAATTATTTTTCATTGGAGCATGATTAATTTCCTGCAAATGTACAATTCTTGTACATATCCGTTTAGCTAATGCGATGTTATGAGTTATAATTATCATACCAATATTTTGATCAATTGATAATTTTATTAAAGCATGCCAAATTTGGGCTTGAGTGATCCCATCTAACATGGCAGTAATTTCATCTGCTATCAAAAATTTAGTGTTTTTTGTAACAGCTCTTGCAATGGCAATTCTCTGCAGCTCTCCTCCGGATAGTTCGTTTGGGTAGCGTTCCAACCAAATATCTTTTACACCCAAAATATCTAATAGCTTTTTATCAGGTGGACCGTTTTCGCTTAATGCTTTTTTAATCTTCCATTTTGGATTGATAGATTTTTCAGGATGCTGATAAATAAGCTGCACAGGATAAAATCCTTTTTTCTCAATTTTTTTGCCATCTAAACGTATTTCTCCGGACCTGGGCTTGAGATAGCCTGCCAAAATCTTAGCAAAAGTGCTCTTTCCATATCCACTTTCAGCGACTATACCAACTCTCTCGTCAGAAGATATAGAAAAATTTACACCTTCTAGGATATTTTCCTCG
>CALGOY010000221.1 GCA_937960725.1 uncultured Bacillota bacterium | reverse complement strand
ACTTTCAATTAATTCCTCAACGTTGTCCCGTATTACTAAATATACGTTAATTAAATCCTCATTGACGTCGCTTACCACAGCTTTTTGGGGCTGTAGATGAAATAGTACGGCGCCACCACCAAGAAACGGCTCATAGTAAGTAGAAAATTGTTCTGGTATATGTTTTGTAATCTCTGGTAATAACTGTCGCTTACCTCCAGCCCACTTAAGCACAGGGGCAACGAGTGGATTTATTTCCATTTTGCTCACCCCTCTTTCCTCGATTTATTATAACATACTTCGGCATGGCTTTAACATAGATAATAAAAAAATTGGCAATTGAATATGCCAATTTTCTAGGCCAGGTTAGCTCCTATAATAATTTTTTCATATATAAATAGCTGTTTATACTTTTTTATAGTCTGTGCCCTGAAATTATGTTGTTGGAATAAGTTTAAATACTCCTCTTCCCTCCTGATGTATTTTCCTCTATCTATAAAGCACATTAACCTGTTTCTAAAATTTACTTTGTCACAAATGTAAGGCTCTATTAGAATAATTTTTCCATCGGTCTTTAAAATCCGTTTAAATTCTTTAAAATATGGATGTATATCAGGATCCGGAATATGGTGCAAAACAGAAATAATAAGAATATAATCCACAGTCCCGCTATCTATAGGAAAGCTAGGGCTGTCAATACTTTTAAAGCTATATTCTGGATATTTTCGCTTAGCAAAATTTATTCTTTTTCGGTCGCGATCTATTCCTAGATAGCCCTTAGGGTTAAAGTTTGTACAACTTATACCTGTACCGCATCCAAAATCTAAAACATTTTTACCCTCAAAGGAGTAGTTTGAATTAAGATAGCTGTTAATATATCTATCTGCGAACCATTTTGGTCTAACAAGCCAGTGGTATAAATTTGCTGGTAATTCCATCTCCTTTTATCCCTCATCCTTCATGAAATATCTTTTGTACCGTCAATAATTTTCCCTACTGCTTGTAAAATATTATTAATTGTTTTATAAATATTTATTAGTTTTAATAGCATAAAAGGAGGGCTACAAAATTTGATTTTATCCAAGCCCAAGGGCTATAATAATATATGGATTTTAAAGATTAGCTAAGGAGGCGGCATTAAGTTGATTGTAGGTCTTGATGTAGGGGGCACCCATATCGATGCGGTTGTTATAGATGAGGGAAAAGTTATAGATGCAGTCAAAGAGCCGGTCCAGCGGGAAAATTTGTTTGAGTCGATTTGGACTACCCTAAAGCAGCTCTTCTCCAGACATGACAAATCCAAAATAGAAAGGATAAATTTAAGTACTACCGTATCTACCAATGCTATAGTCGAAAACAAAACCTCTCCCGTAGGCATGATTATCCAAAGCGGCCCAGGTCTTCCCAACGATTTCCTAGCCTGTGGAGATGAAAATGTTTTTATTTCCGGATATGTTGACCATAGGGGTAAGTTAGTCAAAGATTTAGATTTAAAAGAGATAGAAAGGGCTATAGAGCTATTCAAGAAAAAAAATATTAACTCCTGTGCAGTAGTAACGAAGTTTTGTACCAGAAATTTCAACCATGAACTACGGATAAAGGAAATTCTTGAAGAGTATTTTTCCTCCGTCACTATGGGGCATAGCTTATCGGGGAAGCTCAATTTTCCAAGAAGAGTATTTACAGCCTACTTAAATGCAGCCGTATATGACACTTTCAATGAATTTTCCAACAATATAAAAAGATCTATGGAACATGAGGGCATTGAGGCACCCCTATTTATTTTAAAAGCTGACGGAGGAACCACTAGTCTAGAAGCAGCTGAACAGTACCCTGTTGAAACTATTCTCTCAGGGCCAGCTGCCAGCTTTATGGGACTAAATGCTCTTTTACATACTGATAGGGATGCTTTGCTTCTAGATATAGGAGGTACCACTACCGACATTTTCTTCTTAGCCGATGGCATACCGCTCTTTGAACCTCTAGGAATAGAAATCGGCCCCTATAAAACATTGGTTAGGGCTATTTATAGCGCTTCTATAGGTTTAGGGGGAGATAGCAGTATTGATGTAGAAAATGGCCAGCTTCAAATAGGGCCAAAAAGAGAGGGCCCTCCCTATGCCCTAGGAGGACCCAAACCTACTCCCAGCGATGCGATGATAGCCTTGGGACTGATGGAAGCTGGAGATAGAAAAAAAGCCATAGAGGCCATAAAGATTTTAAGCGGTAAGCTTAATTTAGCTGTAGAAGATACGGCGCAAAAAATTCTAGATACCATGGGGGATATGATTAAGGGGACGGTCGATGAGCTCCTTGCTAAAATAAACAGCAAGCCCGTATATACCGTTAGGGAGCTGCTATATGGTAAAAAAATTAAACCCCAGCTGATAAATATCATAGGTGGTCCAGCTAAATTCCTACAACCTATTTTAGAAAAGAAGTTTAATCTACCCTGCTATTTCCCCGAGCACTATGATGTAGCTAATGCCATAGGAGCGGCTATGGCTAAAATTACTACTGATGTAACTCTGACGGCAGATACTTCCCGAGGCATCCTATCCGTTCCAGAGTTGGGAGTCTACGAAAAAATAACTAGAAATTTTGGATTAGACTCCGCCCGGGAGAGGGCAATAGAATTGCTTACGGAAAAGGCAATTTCTTTAGGGGCTTCAAAAGAGGAGATTGAAGCTGAAATAATAGAAGAAAGCTGTTTTAATATGGTAGATGGTTTCTATACCAGGGGAAAAAATATAAGGATAAAAGCTCAAATAAAACCTGGACTTATTTATAATGTAAAAGGTGATAGAGATGATTAAAGCTAAAAATAAATTAGGTCTTGTTTTCTTTCCCGCCTTTGATTGGGCTATCAGCCCTACTCATCCCGAAAGGGAAGAAAGGCTTCTATATACTCAAGATCAGATTTTTGAAGAGGGAATTCAGGACATCGAAGGAATACATTTTTACAATCCCATCGTCGCTACTGATAAAGACATTCAAAGGGTGCATTTTTGCGTTCCTGACGTAAAGTCAAGGCTTACTCAATCCCATTACATTTCTGCAGGTGGAGCTATAAAGGCTTTGGAAGCCTTGATGGAGGGCGAAGTAGATAAATCCTTTGCCCTAGTTCGCCCGCCAGGCCACCACGCCCAAAGGGTGGTCTATGGCGATAGGGGTTTTTGCATAGTAAACGTGGAAGCGGTTATGCTAGAGAGAATAAGGCAGAAATACAACAAAAATTTGCGGGTCGCCATTGTGGATACAGATTGCCATCATGGAGATGGGAGCCAGGATATCTATTGGAACGACAAGAATACCCTCTTTATATCCTTCCACCAGGACGGAAGAACCCTCTATCCTGGCACCGGTTTTTTACATGAGTTTGGTGGTCCCAGTGCATACGGCTATAATATAAATATCCCCCTGCCTCCTGGAACCGGGGAGGAAGGATTCTTATATGTGCTAGACAATGTGGTTTTGCCTATATTGGAGGATTATAAGCCGGACATTATTGTTAATTCTGCTGGACAGGACAACCATTATACGGATCCCCTTACAAATATGAACTTCACAGCCCAGGGCTATGCGAAGCTAAACGACAAATTAAACCCCGATATCGCAGTTCTTGAAGGAGGTTATTCCATTGAAGGGGCCCTACCCTACATAAATTTAGGTATAATATTGGCCATGGCAGGTATCGATTATTCCCATGTAAAAGAACCTGATTACGATGAAAGTAAGCTAAAGCAGCCAGCAGAGATTACGGAATATATCAAAAGATTGTCCGATGCGGTATATGAGCGCTGGAAAAACCGGGAAGCTCTAAGAGAAAAGCTGGTAAAAGGAAAAGACAGCATACAAATGTTTAGGCAAGTCTACTATGATACCGATGGAATACTGGAGAAGCAAACCCAAAACTTTAAAATTTGTAAAAGCTGTTCTGGAGTAAATACAATAGATTCCCAAAGCGATAAAGGGGACCATATATTTGCGATAACCATCCCTATAGACGCATGCTCTGACTGCCTGGACTTGGGCTATAAGCTTTATAAAAATACCTCCAAGGCTGATTACTCCAATATCTATCTACAAGATAGGGTAAACGATGTTTATTACTCTAAATAGTCTAAACTTAATTAAAGCCCAATTTAGATAAAACAAAAAGGCAAGTGAGGAAAGTAAAAGCTTTTCCTCTACTTGCCTTGCTTTTAGCACTCTTTTAGCTAAGCTTTTATTTTATCTTAAAATAAGCGTGATAGGGGCAGTCCCATGCGGTAAAGTTTGGCACAAGAAGCATTCCGTCTAACTCAAACACAAGCGGGTTTTCTGCCTTCTTAATCCTATCTGAAATATTTTTCTCGTCTATATCGAGTTCAATGTATTCAGTGTCGGAAGATTTCCCTACCATTATGAGAGGAGCATACATTATGCTGACTAAATCTGGCATATCTGGAGTGGGTTCAAGTCTAAAGCTAAGAAGGGCATAAAATATGTAGGACCACTACCGGACCGCTCTGGTCCTTAGAAGCCAGTATATGGCTGTATTATTTCAAGAACCTGTTATTCCCGCCTAATTCATATCAATCCAGCAAATAAGCCATAATTTTATGCAGGGTATAGTAGGGAACCCATACCCCAGGATAAGGGGCATACTATAAACGATTTATTTTTCAGCTTTATCATTAGAAGGAGTTTATTTTTTTAGTAAAAAAATGTGTCAATACTCAGTGAAAATGTCACCTAAAAAAGTATAATTTTATTCTATGAAA
>CALGOY010000220.1 GCA_937960725.1 uncultured Bacillota bacterium | reverse complement strand
AGAAGTAATCTGCCACGTGCCTAATACAGGCCGGTTAAAAGAGCTATTATATCCCGGGGCCGAGGTGGCCATATCCTATCATCCATCCCCCAAGCGTAAAACCAAATATGAACTGCGGATGGTTAGGAAAAAGGGAAGCTGGATATCCATAGACTCCCAGATTCCCAACGCCGTTGCCGTGGAAGCTATAGAATCCGGCGCTATCCCCGAATTAAAGGGCTATTCCTCCATAAACAGGGAAGTGACATATAAAAACAGCAGATTCGATTTACAGCTTATAGGAGAGAACACCTGCTTCATTGAGATAAAAGGCGTCACCTTGGAAAAAGATGGATGGAGCTATTTTCCAGACGCCCCCACGGAGAGGGGCCGAAAGCATATAGACGAGATAATCGATGCTGTAGAAAACGGATACCGGGGGGTGCTGCTATTTGTAGTCCAAATCGACTATGCGGAAGGCTTTAGCCCAAACTCAGAGATGGACCCAGCCTTTGCCCAAAAAGTCAAAGAGGCAGCTGAAGCTGGGGTAGAAATCCTTGCCTACCGCTGCTCTGTATCTCCTTATGAAGTGAAAATCACCGACAAAATCCCTGTTAAAATATAATCAAAAGGTAAGCTCACCTTTAAACAAACTGCTCTGGCCAGTGGAGATGCTGAATTAAAATATCTACAAAATTTTTTAGCCCCCTGGCATCCTCCTCGTCAAATCTGGCTTTAATAGGGCTATCAATATCAAGAACCCCTAACAAATTTCCATCCTTGATAATAGGTAGAACAATTTCCGACTTTGAGGCAGCATCGCATGCGATATGGCCAGGGAATTTATCTACATCCTCCACTACCTGTATCTCCCTCGTCTTTGCTGCAGTACCGCAAACGCCCCTACCCAAGGCAATCCGCACACAGGCTGGTTTTCCCTGAAAAGGACCTAATACAAGCTCTCCTCCTTTATACAGGTAAAAGCCGGCCCAATTGATATCGGGCATCAGCATATACAATAACGCAGACGCATTAGCCAAGCCCGCCAGCCAGTCTTTATCTGCTTCAATCAGGCCAGTTAGATAGCTATTTAACTCTTTATAAAATTCATCTTTATTTTTAGCATTAATGCTGTTTATCTCAAACATTCCAAATTCCCCCTCTAATATATTCCAATTTTTCTTGCATCCTTATTTTTCAACATAAAAGTAGAAATCCATATACTTTAGCCCTTTCCCTTCAAAATATAATTCCCTAACTGTATTATACCATGTAACCAATCATTATAACATTAGTTTAAATGCAATGTTTTTTTGATTTTTTATATTATCAGACTTTTAGAAACCTCTCCATAATAATCTAAAATTTTATTCCCCGAAATTAAAGATAAAATAAGGGTATGATAATGAAATAGGCAGTTGCCCTAAATTATAATTTCCGTTAAAATCCAATATAGATATTCTGAATCAATCTAATATTTATCGCTAAAGAAAGGTAGATAGATATGAGAGTGCGAAGTTTTTTAAAGCTGGTGGAGATTCAAACTAAAGTTGCCAGCATGATCCCCTTTATTCTAGGAAGCGCTTTTGCATTTTACCGATACAAACAATTTAATACAGCCAACTTCATAATCATGCTTATTTCGCTATTGAGCTTCGACATGGCCACTACGGCAATCAACAATTATATCGATTACAAAAAAGCTAACAAAACCTACGGCTATGGATATGAACAGCACAATGCTATTGTACGGGATAATTTAAAAGAGACTACAGTACTTGCTGTTATCGCTATATTGTTAGCCATTGCTATCACATTCGGCATATTGCTTTACCTAAACACATCCCCTTTAGTCCTTGTTGTAGGGGTTATCTCTTTTGCAGTAGGAATACTGTATACCTTCGGTCCAATCCCCATATCCCGGATGCCGCTGGGTGAGATTTTTTCTGGTTTTTTCATGGGCTTTGTAATCATCTTTCTATCAGATCGGAAGAGCGTCGTGTAGGGAAAGAGTGTAGATCTCGGTGGTC
>CALGOY010000219.1 GCA_937960725.1 uncultured Bacillota bacterium | reverse complement strand
ATTTTAACAATTTGTCCCATATCCTTTCGCTTAATGGCATGCCTGTCAGGATCGACAGCGTCATCGGGATAGCCTATCGGTATCAAGGCAATAACCTCCATATTTTCTGGCAGCTCCAATACTTCATGGCATTTCTTTGCATCAAAAGCACATACCCAGCAAGTTCCCAATCCCTGCTCCGCAGCAGCTAAGGTCATATGGGTAACAGAGATTGCCACGTCTATATCGCAATGATCCTTCCCATCGCCCCTGTTCCATGACTGACTATGGTCTCCACAAGCTGCAATAATCACCGGAGCCTTATATATCCAGTCGCGTCCATATGTATCCGCTACCTTTTTCTTTAATTCCTCATCCTTTACTACTATAAAATACCAGGGTTGAAAATTGCACGCCGATGGAGCTACTCTCCCCGCTTCCAGTACATAGTTAAGCTTCTCCTCTTCGATAGGCTTGTTCTTAAACTTCCGCACTGAATACCGCCTCTTCGCAAGATCCAGAAAGTTCATAGCTACACCTCCACAAATTTTTTACATTTTATATAATGCCCTAAACCTACTGCTAGTAGCACTCCTGCCGAATCAACAGCTACATCTTTAAGTTCACAGGCCCTTCCCGGCACCAATAGCTGATGCAGTTCATCAGTTATGGCGTATGCTATCCCTATCACAGCAGATAGCATCGCAGCTTTTCTAGATGTCATGCCTTTTAAGCAAAAGTTAATATACCATAAAGCCCCCAGCACAAAAAACACCAAAAAGTGAGCCAAACTTCTAATCAAGCTGTGGGCTGAAACCTCCTCAATATAAAGGCCAAACAGCGAAGCAAACTTTATAACAACCGCTGTTATGCTTCCGCTGAAAGCGGCCGATTCAGTTCCCGCCTGATGAGAAAATAAGAAAATTACCGCCATCCAAGCTATTGGAACCACAATAAAGCAATTCCTAAAATTATGCTTGGCCATCAAAGCTTTCGGGCAAAGGCCCTCCTCCCCTCTACTTAACAGGTTTAGTATTTCCAACTGTATGTCCTTCAAGCAAGTTCTCAGTACTATTCTACAAAACTTCAAACATATATGCAACTTTATAAAAGTTTCATCTTTCAAAGGGTTTTCAAAGTTGATTTTAAGCTAAGGCTTTACTATAATATAAATAAGCACAGATACAACTAATAATTTTAGAATTCAAAATAAATAAACATTACATTCAAGGAGAAATGAATATGAGTAATAGTCGGGGGCCACTTTTCTTAAGAGGCAGCAAAATGCTTTTGGAAACATTAAAAAAAGCCGTAATAGAAGACGATAGCAAATATGTCTACATCATCGGTAAAGATACTAAATTTATTGTCAACAATGTGCTTAAAGCTATCGCAGATACTGACGAATATAAGAAAAATCTCTATATAGTTTTGCATTCTCTTACAAGCAAAGAATTTTCATCAACCTCTTTTCTCTACTTGATCAGTAAACTGGGCGAGAGGATCCGCATCTCGGAGAAAGCTTCCCACAACCTAATTGTCACCGAGACAGCTCTAATATTCGCTTCGGCCGGATATGAAAGCGAAGATGGAGAGGACGACTGGGTTTGCGGAGTGGCAATATATGATAAGGCAGAGCTTGAAAAAGCTGAAAAATACTGTCAAGAATTGTGGGAAAAAGGATATGCCCTAAGTCTTCAATAATCAGATAAATGTAAGCCTTAACCATAGGCTTATTTTTTTTTGTAAAAATTAATGAAATAAATTTGACAACGTTTTGTAACCACTTCTAAACATCCCCATATTACAATACTATATATGAGAACAATACGAAGACAGCATAATAACTACCTACCATTTCAGATAGGGATGGTTTACATAGATTTATCAAAATATTTAGGGGGTAGAGGGTTATAATGAAACGCAGAAGAAAAAAATACAGATTGAAAAAAAGAACGAAAAAAGCCGTTATTTTATTATTTTGCATAAGCATTATGTTAACTATTGCTCCTATCGTTAAAAATATTTTGTTCGACAAAGAAGAGCCTGTAAATGCAAGCATAGAAAATGCCGTTGATGCTGAGAAAAACAGCACAGATGCTACTAATCCCAAGGATAGCAGTACGGGCAATAGCAGCAATAGTATAGATGGCAGCGGTGATATGGATAAAAAAGATAGTGTAGATAACAACAGTAGTACAGATAACAGCAATAACATAGGCAGCAACAATAATACAGGTAACAGCAACACTGATAATAGTGACAATCTAGATAATAACAATATTACAAATAACAATGACAACAACATTAATATAAACAGTGAAGAAAAAGAAAGTTCTAATAAAGCTACTGTTGAAATAAACCTGGAAAACTATGCATTTGTAGGAGATTCAATCACCGAGGCCTTAGCTTACTACAAAATTGTAAATCCTTCCAACGTAATCGCCAATAAAGGATATACAGCTAAAAAAGCTTTAGCTGATATAGATAAGTTGGTCAGCCTCAACCCCGATAAGGTGTTTATAATGCTGGGCTTAAACGACATCCTCACGGAAAGAAGCGTAGATAGATATATCAAAAATTATACTGCTCTCATCCGGGAGATAAATAAACGCCTGCCCAATGCAAAAATTTACGTCCAGTCCATCCTTCCTGTAGATGCTAGCGTTAAAAACTCAAAGCTTGCTATTTCAAATGCCGAGATTGATGAATTCAATGAAGGATTGAAAAAGATGGCCATGCAGGAAAATATACATTATCTGGACGTGGCTTCAGTAGTTAAAAACTTTGATGGTAACCTGCGGGAGCCAGATGGAATCCATTACAAGGCAAAATTCTGCGACTTATGGTTACAGTATATCGCAGAAAATATTTGAAATTTTAAAAAAGGAGGATAGCTTTATAATGAAAAAACCAATCCTATTAAAATCAAACTTGCTTATGGGCCTACTATTAACTTCACTGTGTTTACTTATAATGGTTGGCTGCAGCCAAGGTCAAGGACAAGCTAAAAATCCATCGGTGGCTGAAATCAGGGATCAAATTGCAGCATCTGTCGATATCTCAGAATTGATAGAACAAGAGAAAGATGAATTAGCTACATTGTATAATATCGACACTGCCGATGTAGATGAAGCAATAGTCTATATTGCGCCTACAAACCTACAGGCAGATGAACTGACCATAATAAAACTGAAGGATGGAGCCGATGTAGAGGAAATTAAAGAGCTTATAGCTCAGACGGTAGAGCAGCAAGCCAACAGCTTTAAAGACTACCTTCCAGAAGAATATGATTTGATTGAAAAGCATGTGCTTAAATCTAAAGGCAACTATATTCTCCTGGCTATATCTGAAAAAGCCGACAAGATAGAAGATATATTCGATAAATCTTTTGAGTAATACATCTTCTTAGGGGTTAGAGGGGGTAAAAAGTTTGGTATTTAGCAGCTTAGTATTTTTATTCGTATTCTTACCTATTACACTAATAGCCTACTATATTTTTCCCAATACCAGCATCAGAAACACCATACTGCTCATAGCCAGTCTAATATTCTATGCTTGGGGGGAGCCCGTATATATAGTACTGATGGTCCTCACCACCCTACTAGACTACTTCTTTGGAATCGCCCTAGACAAACTCGGCAACCGTCCCAATGCCAAGAGGGCCGCCTTAATTACAGCCTTAATTATAAACCTTGGCATCCTTGGCTTCTTTAAATACTACGGATTTATAATCAGAAATATAAATAATATATTTAATCTGAGTATAAAAGATCCAAACCTTCCCCTTCCTGTAGGAATATCCTTTTACACTTTTCAAGCGATATCCTATTTAATCGATGTATATTTAGGAAATGCACCAGTTCAGAAAAATTTAATAGCCTTTAGCACATATATCACTATGTTCCCTCAATTGGTAGCAGGGCCCATAGTGCAATACGAGGATATCGCCAAACAATTAAGAAATCGGAAGGAAAGCTTGGACAAGTTCGTAGATGGAATACAGTGGTTTATCATAGGATTGGCTAAAAAAGTTCTTCTAGCCAACAATATAGGGGCCCTTTGGGATATTATAAAAAATTCCCCTGTAGAGCAAATATCCGTCCTTTCTTCGTGGATTGGAATCGTAGCATTTACATTCCAAATATATTTTGATTTCAGCGGATATTCCGATATGGCCATAGGCCTAGGAAAGGTGTTCGGATTTGATTTTATGAAAAACTTCGACTATCCCTATACGTCAAAAAGCATCACCGAATTCTGGCGCCGCTGGCATATTTCCCTGGGCTCTTGGTTTAGGGAATATGTATACATCCCGCTGGGCGGAAACCGCAGGGGCAAGCTTAAATGGTACCGCAATATTCTAATCGTGTGGTTCCTTACAGGATTTTGGCATGGAGCGGATTGGAACTTCATCCTATGGGGCCTTTACTTTGCCTTATTCCTCATCCTGGAGAAAGGATTCCTGAAACAATGGCTAGAAGAAAAACCAGCCTTCATCGGGCAGCTTTATACTATTGTAGTAGTCATTGTGGGATGGGTTTTATTCGAATTCCAAGACATAGGACAGGGGGCCCTGTTTATTAAAACTATGTTTGGGCTTGGAAAAAACAAGCTTATAGATAATGCGTCGATTTATTATCTGCAATCCTACGGCTTAATTTTTATCATTTTAGCCCTTGCCTCCACGCCTATACTTAAAAAGTGGGCCCGTAGATTAGAAGAAAAGCTTTATACCGCTAAAGCTATAATTTTTCCTGTCCTCTATTTCGTTCTCCTTTTTTTATCCACCGCTTACCTAGTAAACGAAAGCTACAATCCTTTCCTGTACTTTAGATTTTAAAATATTGTTTATTTCTATAGTTCTATTAGCTGCTACGGCTTAAATTACACCAATGATTGTAGAAAAGAGGGATGCTGTTGAGCGAAAAAATATACAAATATTCTATG
>CALGOY010000218.1 GCA_937960725.1 uncultured Bacillota bacterium | reverse complement strand
CTACACTCTTTCCCTACACGACGCTCTTCCGATCTCACCAAGGGTTTCTTTCTCCATAGATAATAAGACCTTCTGTGGAAACTCTTTTATATCCGGCAATATATCTTCTTCCATATCTACTTCCGCAAAGGAGTCTAACTGCTCAAATAATGAGATCTGTCCATCTACGTTTCGCTTTCTATCCTGAGCTACGCTATCCAGTACTTTTTCATAAACCGCCATAAGCTGAGACCGATATATGCCCATGGTATCAAATGCACCACATTTTATAAGGCTTTCTACTAACCTCTTATTGATGCTAGTGCTATCTACCTTATGGCAAAAATCAACAAAGCTTCGAAACTTCCCTTTTTCTTCCCTAGCCTTTAAAATCGATTCAATGGCAGATAAACCTACATTTTTGACTGCTGCTAGCCCAAATCTTATATTACCATCAACTACAGTAAATTTTATATGGCTTTCATTAATATCAGGAGGAAGAACCTGTATATTCTTCTTTCTGCAATATTGGATATATCGCGCTACTTTTTCGCTATTATCCATTACGCTATTCATCAAGGCTGCCATAAACTCTACTGGATAATGGTATTTGAGCCAGGCTGTCTGATAGGCAATCAAAGCATAGGCAGCTGCATGGGATTTATTAAAGGCGTATTTAGCAAACTCCATCATTTCATCAAATATTTGGCTTGCCTTATCTTCTGGCACCCCATTTCGCAATGCTCCGGGGATGATTACATTGCCTGCCTCATCTTCTAGCCCATATATGAAATTGCGTCGCTCCTGCTCCATTATTTCAGTTTTCTTTTTAGCCATAGCCCGCCTAACTAGGTCAGAACGGCCCAAGGAATAGCCCGCCAATTCTCTAACGATTTGCATAACTTGTTCCTGATATACCATACATCCGTAGGTTACTTTCAATATCTTTTCAAGGGCAGGATGCGCATAAGTAATGGATTCTGGGTTTTGTTTATTTGCTATATAGCGGGGAATCTGATCCATTGGCCCCGGCCTGTAGAGAGATATACCGGCAATTATGTCTTCAAAATTATCAGGTTTTAGCTCCTTTAAAAACTGCCTCATGCCGGCGCTTTCTAGCTGGAATACTCCGTCTGTATCCCCTTCGCTTATCATTTGATATACTCCAGGATCATCTAGGGATATGCTGTTTATATCAATATCCTTTCCTGTATTTTGCTTAATGAGTTCTAGCGTATCTCTAATCACTGTCAAGGTGCGCAATCCAAGAAAATCCATCTTCAAAAGTCCTAAGTCTTCCAAGGCTCCCATGGAAAACTGAGTTGTTACGGTATCGTCATTTTTTTGAAGAGGAACGTGATCTATTATGGGGTCCCTAGAAATTACAACCCCTGCAGCGTGGGTAGAAGCATGTCTCGGCAAACCTTCAAGGCTCCTTGCGATATCTATAAGATTTTTCACAGTAGCATCCTGCTCGTATAACTCCCTAAGCTCCGGATTTATTTCTAAAGCCCTGTCTATAGTCATACCTAACTCAAATGGGATAGCTTTGGCAATCCGGTCTACAGCCGCATAGGGTAAGTTTAGAGCCCTTCCAACATCGCGGATAGCTGCCCGGGCTGCCATGGTTCCAAAAGTTCTAATCTGGGCAACTTTATCTGCACCGTATTTTTCTACTGCTTTTGCAGCTTCTACTGTCGTAATTCCACATACTTTAATAAGCATATTATCTCCTCGCATGATACGGTAAAGGAACTTGAAATTCTCGAATTGCAGCTTCTACATTATGAGCACGCATGAACGTTTCACCCACTAAAATAGCTTCTGCTCCAGCTTG
>CALGOY010000217.1 GCA_937960725.1 uncultured Bacillota bacterium | reverse complement strand
TATTCTGCCAACAGGCCTGCATGCTGCCAGTGAGGCATTTGATAGAAGGAAGAAGGGGGTGCATCGTGTTTAGTCAGCCCATCGGTGGTATAGAAAAATGCATGGGGTACAAACCAATTGATACCCTGGATTGCTAGCCAATCAAAAATCCATTTCATATCCTGCAGGGTCATTCCCCAGCCAATAGAATGGAAGCATTCACAAAGAGCTCCGGGCTTATTATAAAAATGGGCTGCTGAGCTGGCCAGTTTCCCATTCGCTCTATAATTAGGGCATACAATCTGGGGCTCGGTTCCAACTTTTTGATGGCCTGCGTCAATACCCGGTATATGGAAATACTTTAATTGCTTACTTCTTAATATAGGTTTTTCCCCTACATATAGCAGGTTATTATTTTCACACCAGTCGCGTACCTGTACTTCATAGCTATTTATGAACAATTCAGTCACTGTATTCCAGTAGTCATAGCGTACTTTATCTGTATCATCGCCCATTTTTTCAAATAATGCCGGAAGCTTATCGTTTAGGGAATAGCCATTAGCCTTCATAAACTGCTCCGGCAATGTAGGAGACCAAGGCATATTTCCAGGAAAAGCAGTAATCTCGTCGGTAAAGATACCCTTAATCGTCTTGCCGAATTCGTGCCCAAAATGTTCCTTATATTTTTCATGTGTAGTTTCGATATAATAAGCCATTGCATTGGGATTTAAGGGATCTACATACTTTTCGAAATATTTAAAATGATCTACAGTCACCTGCATAAATATGTAAACTCGCCATTGACCTTTCGGAGCATGCCATACCAGTTTCTTCATTGGAACACCGGTAAAAAATCTCTTTCGATTATACTGAGTTAACCCGCTCATCTGGAAAATATTTTCTCTATAGCCTGTACCTATATAAGGCGCCAAGTCAATTCCATTTTCCCAGTCGATCTTTTCTCCGTTCACAGGATAGGCTTTGGCCAGCACTACTTGTCCCCAAGGCAGATCTGACTCAACAGTCTGCGGCCCTTCCACATTTAACACCTGTCGCTTCAATGCTTTTGCCTCAAATTCAGGATGATCTAAAATAACCTGTCCACCACTTACTCCACTGGGATATGGATATTCATCGTATAGCCATACTTCTAAATTATGCTTTTTTGCCTCTTCAACAGCAATTCCTACTTTGCGAAACCATTCTTCCGATAGATAAGGTACTGTAAGCCCTTGCCTTGGATGGATAAAAAAGCCCTTTATTCCTTTGTCGGCCATCTCTCTAATCTGCCTTGCAACTTCCTCATCCTGCATATCGCCGTTCCAAAACCAAAATGGCTGAATACCAAAGCTTAACTTCATGTATAAAACCTCCTAATGCCACAGTGTACTTTACGCTCAAAAATTTACTGATATAATAATATATAGATGTTATAAACTATATATCTGTAATACATCCATGTGAGGTATACTACTATGAAAAAAAGATTAGAGCCATTGCAGCCTACCGAAAACTTCCGAGTAGAATATGCGATAAATCCACAAAAGCCAAATATGCCCTCTAGTCATTATCACAACTGCTATGAAGTTTACTTT
Organism: uncultured Bacillota bacterium; assembly: GCA_937960725.1. Taxonomy (GTDB): domain Bacteria; phylum Bacillota; class Clostridia; order Caldicoprobacterales; family UBA3941; genus CALGOY01. The sequence goes on along the minus strand of CALGOY010000217.1, from coordinate 2,758 downwards.
TTTCTTGGAAATAATGCTACTTACTTTATTGAGAATAAATCATTTCATGTAAATACATATGACGTAATATTTATTGATAAGTTCACATACCATAAAACCTGGTATCAGGACGATGAAACCAGGGAAAGATTCGTCATATACTTCAATGATGAAGCCCTAAAAAAGATAGAAGATAAAAATATCATAGCCAAAATCCTTAATTTATTTGATAAGAAGAAAATATCGTTTCCCGGTAGCTTTAATAAATATATGCTACAAGAACTCAATAAAAATATATACCCTGCCTTTTCCAAAAAAGCAAGTACGGTATCTAAGTTGAGGGCCCACTTTTCTTTGCTTGGACTTTTTCTTTCTATGATAGACTTGGTAGATAGAGGGTATGCTCTGGAAAACCATGAAAAATACAATTCAAAAGAACAAAGGATAGCTCAGGTTATTAACTACATTAACTCTAACTACATGAAAAATATCACTTTAGACATTCTGTGCGAACGTTTCTTCGTAAGTAAGTACTACTTGTGCCATTCTTTCAAGGAAATCACAGGAGTAAGCATCATGGACTTCATTACAGAAAAAAGATTGATGGAAGCTGAAAAGCTGCTTCGCTACTCTAATCTTAACATTACAAACATCGCCCAAGCTGTTGGTTACAATAGTGTAAGCTACTTTATTACCCTTTTCAAGCAAAAATACAACTGCACCCCCGCTGCTTTTAGAAAAAGCTTACCCCCTTAAATTGCCTCATAATCTCCAGGTGCTACATAAATGTTGCAGCGCCCCTCCCTATCTGAAGTAAACAGCACCTTAGAATCATCCGGGAACCATATTGGATGAGGATGGCTATGCTGCCTAGTCCAGGATGTCCCATGGGTACAGAGGATTTTTTGCTTGGCTAGACCATTTTCGTACTTAATAAGAGATATGTAGTTATTTCCATCCTTGGGACCTCCAACTATGAAAGCACCATCCCCCACGGCATAAGTCTCGGTTGAATCAACCTGTATATGCATTGGTTTGGGGCCCGGTTTATACTCATACATAACCATATTGGAGCCGTCGGGGTTAACAAAAACATCGGCACATTCCCAATCGTGTGCAGGGCTTTTGCGCCTGCCATATTGCGTACATATCCGACCGCTTCGGGTAAAAAATTCATGGCCAGCCCTCTCTAGATGCCGCTTCGTTTCAACTATTGGCCAGACCTCGGAGGTAGAGGCATTAACAATCCACGTGCGCTGAACTAAATGCCAAGGCCCTTCATGACAAAAACATACTATGTCATTATCTACCGGACTTGTATTTACATGGCTGATCCATTCCCTCTCACCCCATATAGCCCTGGCAGTTTTATCTACAACATTTACTTGCATTACTACGCTAACAGGACGACGAAATAGAGTCTCATTCATTCCTGAATAAATTTTGCCTGTAACTGTGGAAAGGTTCAAATTTTCCGAATAGGCAAAATGAAGAGCGGTGCCATCGCTAGTGATAGATAGAATAGAGCCATGAAATCCTTCCGGCAGAGTATAGTATTCTTCCTCCTCTAGCGTATCTAAACTTACTGATTTAAGAGTATCCCCTCCCCAGTAAAAAGCTCTCATCGTATTTGGGTCGAGAAGGGAACTGCCTGGACGTATATCAGGCTCATCCGTCAATTGAACCATATCCCCTGTAGAAGTGCACATGTTATAAAGCTGCCAAGAACCGGTCCTGTCTGAAGCAACTAAAATATACTTCCCGTCGAAAGAGAATAATGGCTGTGTAAAATATGGATGAAATGTATTTCCTACATTGGGGCTGAGCCGTGTCACCTCAACTCCTGTCAAATCATCTTTGACAGTTACCTTATCACCTTTGAAAACATCTCCCTTGGCCATAATTATAAATCCCCCTTAGTCCGCCTTTTACAGGCATTTGCTTTTATTTTGCAGCTAATCCACCACATAAGCTATCTAGATGTTTGAATCCTCGACCTTATTATATCTTCATATTAAGCGTATTTACTATAGCAATATTGCTGAATTTTAAAAAACGATATAAATAAATTGCTTTTTTCATATAAAAAATTGTCAAGATTGGGTATTTTCTTACCCTTCCTTGACAACAAAATTAAAAGCTACTATTCTCTTAAAGGCAAAACTGCAAACTTCCTTATAAGGGGTTTTGCAACCGCCTCCAATATTCTTAAACGCACTTGTTTTGCTACTATAGGCTCAAATCTATCAATCTTTTTATGGCCTATAGCGCTGCCGTGAGCTAGTTCTACCCATTGACCGTCGTTTTTCTTGGCCTCTAAAATATATTCCCGGACCCGCTCTCCCTCTGCAATCTCCTCCATCAAAATAACATGGGCTATTCGCTCCGGAGAATCCAGCGCGATTTCAAACTCGTAGCCTTCTCCTGATATCTCTTTTAATGGATTAGAAAATGTCCTACGTATCCAGTCACCAAATTCAGCCACTCTTTTCGCATCTGCCTCTGGAATTAATCCTCTATTGTCGGGAGCAACGTTAAGGTTTCTACCACGTCTAACGTTTTATTTACGTTATCAGTGAGCCTTGCCTTTACGCTTCCCAAACGTACTTCTTCGTTTTTTTCCGCTATACAGTCATAGCGTATATAGTTAACGATTGCTGTTGCATCAACTTTTAATCGACTATGCTCAATCGTAACTGTGTCACCCATACCCACTAACTCTAATACTGCTAAATCCTTGTACTCTTCCGTTTCCCACAGATGCTCAAACTGCACTTCC
>CALGOY010000216.1 GCA_937960725.1 uncultured Bacillota bacterium | reverse complement strand
GTGCTCTTCCGATCTAATATTGATCTATCCCCTAAAAGGGCGAAAAAAGCACCGCTCTGAGAAGCGCAGGGAATAGCAAAGGACACCAAGGAAGCTACCATAAGCCTCTCTTTTTGGGTGTTTGCAGCCCTAGTACCTAATATAGCAGGAACAGCACAGCCATAACCCAGCATCATAGGTATGATGTTGCCGCCCTGGATACCTATTTTTCTTAGAACACCGTCCGCTAAAACCCCAATCCTTGGCAGGTATCCACTGTCTTCCAAGAATGAAAACACAATATAGAATAAAAGTACATAGGGCAGTATAAGAGCGAAAGGCCACTCTATACCGATGACTAGAATTCCATATTCCCCCACTAATACATTTCTCAATATTCCAGCGGGTACAATGGAAGAAACTATCTTAGAAAGAAATGGCACAATGACCTGTCTAACCAACGGCAAAAGGATTACAGCCCTCAGGGCTTTTCCAACCCCCACTACAATTCCTAAGGAAACAACAAGTACCAAGAAAGCAATAGGTATTCCTGGCCAAGGCTGTATGGTCCAATCCTCTAATTTTTGGATAAAAGTAAGCTCTTCCTGCTCCACTTCGCTTTGAACTTTAGCTACTATTTCCCTTATTCTTCTCCATCTTTCTTCATCTTCTAACTTCGGCTCAGGCTCTTTTTTTTCTTTGGAAAGCTTGATAGCCGTCTGCATCAGCTCTCTCAAGCCCCTATTTTTTATTGCTACGGTTGGAATTACTGGACTTCCCAATTCTTCAGACAATTTATCTACATCAATCCTAATCCCCTGTCTTTCGGCCACATCCATTAGATTTAGACTATATACCACCGGAATGGGATATTCCTTTAACCTATATGCTAGGTCCAAATTCCGTTCTAGATGGGTAGCATCTAATACGCAGATTATAACGTCTGCCCCTTCTTCTAATAGAGATACAGCAACCCTCTCTGCTTCAGATGTAGCCTCTAGGGAATATGTACCCGGCACATCTATCATTATGCCCTCTTCATTCCCAAACCTTATAGCGCCTACGGTGTAATCCACAGTAGTTCCAGCGTAGTTGGAGCTATCTACATGAACTCCCGTAAGTTTCGAAAAAACTACGCTTTTCCCTACATTGGGATTTCCCATAAGCAGTATCTTTATTTTCCCATCGCTGGCCTTCTCCTGTGGCCCAGCTTGATGACAACCCACTTCTAGACGACCTCCTCAACCTCAATTTTCCTTGCAATATCATAATCTATAGCTATACTCCTCTTACCGACCCTAACCACTATGGGCCCTTTAAGAGGTTGTTTGCTTTGAATTGTAAACTCAGTACCCTTTCTAAAGCCAAGAGCTTTTAATAAATGTAAATCCGGCAATTCCCGAACTCTATAGGTAGATGACTTATGTCCACGATCTAATAACACAGTGATTCCTCCCTCGCCCAATTAATATTGATAATCATTTTCACTTGCATCGATTCATAGTATAGCATATAAGTCGGATTTTTTCTATAAATTTTAAAAAATATATTATAAAAATATTTAATATACAATTTCTCTAGAGTATCAGCAAAATCGACATAATTTGACAAATTATCTTGCGCTCTGCCTGCTTTCGTGCTATAATCTTCCACTAGGTATCTTAAAATATTAAATTCAATCCCTTCCATCCAGCAGATAAAATTTCACAAGTACCGCAGTACAACCTGGAACACAAAATCAACAGTAAAGTAGGTGATAACATATAATGTTAATCAGCGCAAATAATATGAAAGAAGCTATTCTGGAGGCCGAAAAACTTTATAAATGTAATAGGAAACAATTAAAAGTATATGTCATTGAGCCTCCGAAAAGTAAGCTACTAGGCATAGTTAAGACGCCGGGGAAATATGAGATAAAGCTGGTAGATAGCAGAGATGAAGCTATATTAAAACAGCAAAATATAGACGGCTATGTTGAAATTGTTTCCGGCAATATAAAGGTAACCGACCCTTTGCAAGAAGGTAGATATGCTTCTATTGTAGCTGAAGATCCCCATGTCGATGTGTATATCAATGATGAAAAGATTTCAGGCACGTCTATTGTAACAAGCAGGGATAAAATTGAATTTAAATGCACGGAGATTGAACCTGTCACCAAAATTTCAGCTCGGCTATCCAAAGATAAAATGCAGGCAATACTGGAAATTAAGAAAATTCCTGGCAGGAAATATTATGTTAAAGACCAAAAACCCAGCAATAGCGTATTTATCCGTTCTGACTATCATGAAATTGAACCAGCCCCTGCTACCATAGAGCAGTGCCTTGAAGAGCTGAAAAAATTAAACGTTGACCCTAAGTTTATAAATATAGGAAGAATAACTGAACTGATAAGCAGACATAGCGGTGGAAGCGCCGTTGTTGCAGAAGGAATTCCTCCTATCGATGGGCTTGATAGCAAGATAAAGCTGCTCTTTAAGAATGCAAATTATCGAAATCCTGATTTTGATACTGAAAAGAAAGTAGACCTTATGTCCCATACGATTATTCCCACTGTAAAGGTTGGAGATGTACTGGCGGTAAAGATTGCTCCCGCAGTTCCAGGAAGGGATGGATTTGCTGTAACTGAAGAGGTGATAAAAGCAAAAAAAGGTAAAGATAT
>CALGOY010000215.1 GCA_937960725.1 uncultured Bacillota bacterium | reverse complement strand
TGAAATGGGACTTGACTACATACCCACACATACAAATTTTATAATGGTCAATGTCAGAACAGACAGCAACCAGTTATTTGCCGAGCTGCTTAAGAAAGGGGTTATCATTCGTTCTGGGGATATCTTCGGAATGGATGATTGGATCCGCGTAACTATAGGAAGCCCTGAAGAAAATGAAATCTTTATCCAAGCTTTAAAAGAAGTATTAAAATAAACTCTGATGGCTGTTATAAAGTACGGTAGTATGGTAGATTAATAATATACAAAACTATATAAAACAAATCAATATAATGGAGGAATGGTAGCATGGTCATTGTAATGCGTCCTGATGCAACTAAGGAACAGATAAAAAACATTGAAAACTTGCTAAAAAAATTAAACCTAGGCGTTCACATCTCTACTGGTTCTGAGCGAACTATAATAGGCGTTATCGGAGATAAGAGGATCCTATCCGACACTCCTCTAGAAATAATGCCCGGCGTAGACCGGTTAGTTCCTATTGTAGAGCCTTTTAAATTAGTTGGCAAAACATTCAAGCCAGATCCCACTGTAATTGAAATAAACGATGTAAAAATAGGTGGCAAATCCCTTGCTATAATAGCAGGTCCCTGTGCCGTGGAAAGTTATGATCAGCTTTATGAAACAGCTAAATTTTTAAAATCCAAAGGGGTTAAGCTGCTGCGAGGTGGCGCATATAAACCCCGTACCTCTCCATATTCTTTTCAAGGGTTGCGGGAAGAAGGGCTGCGGTTGCTAGCTGAAGTTGGAAAAGAACTTGGCATGTCAATTGTATCCGAGGTAGTTAGCCTTGAAGCCCTTGAAAAGGCAATTGAATATGTAGATATTTTTCAAATTGGCGCTAGGAATATGCAGAATTTTGAACTGCTCAAAGAAGTGGGTAAAGCAAAGGTTCCGGTTATTTTGAAGCGGGGATTATCCTCTACCATTGAAGAATGGCTCAATGCCGCTGAATACATTGCGACCGAAGGCAATTATAATATAATTCTTTGCGAGAGAGGAATCCGAACTTTTGAAACATATACCCGAAATACTTTAGATTTAAGCAGTGTTCCCGTAGTTAAAGAGCTAAGCCATCTGCCTATCATAGTAGATCCCAGTCATGGAACAGGAAAATGGAATCTGGTCATGCCAATGTCCCGAGCAGCTGTAGCTGCCGGCGCAGATGGGCTTATGATAGAAGTACATCCAAATCCCCAATGTGCTCTATCCGACGGGCCCCAGTCCCTAAACTTTAAGGCCTTTGATAAACTAATGGACGAAACACAAAAGATAGCAGCAATCTTAGGACGGGAGCTATAGCTATGGATTTTAAACAAATTTGTATTATAGGACTGGGTCTTATTGGGGGTTCTTTGGCCAAGAGTATCAGAAGAAGGTTTTCAGACTGTTTTATATTGGGAATTGACACTAATCAGGATAATTTAGACGCCGCCCTTAAAGAAGGAACGATTAACCTAGGGACAAAGCATATCTGCCCCGAAATTGGACAGGCGGAAATAATATTTATATGCACCCCTGTCAGCTCCATCCCCTATATGCTCTCCCAAATTGCTCCCCTAATCTCTCCTAACGCCATCGTAACAGATACTGGCAGTACTAAACAGGAAATTGTAGAGGCGGCACAAAGAATATTGAAAGGCAGGGCCAATTTTATCGGCGGCCATCCAATGGCAGGTACGCAAAATTCCGGCTATAGGGCATCGCTGCCCCATCTTTTCGAAAACGCCTATTATGTACTAACTCCACTACCAGAGACTTCGGACAATGCGGTGAATGCTCTAAGCAATTTGCTAGAAGCCATAGGAGCTATTCCCCTTATTATGGATGCTAAGCTCCATGATGAAATAGTGTGCTCTATCAGCCATCTGCCCCATGTAGTAGCTGCCGCTCTAGTCAATACAGTTCGGTCCATGGAAGATCCTGAGCACTTTAGAGTGCGCTTAGCTGCAGGAGGATTTCGCGATATAACAAGAATCGCCTCCTCCGATCCTATTATGTGGGAATCTATATCATTCTCCAATAGGTCAGAGCTTTTAAAGGCAATAACTCTCATGCAAAAGCAGCTGGACAGCTTCTCTCAGATGCTTAAGAACGATAATCGCCAAGCTGTGAGAGACTATTTTGAGAAGGCGCGGCAATATAGGAGCAGCTTGCCAGAGCGGCAGAGCCTTGTTCTACTTTCCTATCACGATCTATATGTGGATGTGGAGGATCGCCCTGGAGTTATCGGAGAAGTGACCACCCTTTTGGGGCGCTATAATATAAATATTAAAAACTTAAGAATTATAAACAGCCGGGAAGGGGAACCTGGCTGTCTGGTTTTATCCCTGGCAGAGGCTATATCCCTTGATAAAGCAAAAAAGATTTTATCCCAGCATGGATACAAAACTTATACAAAAGGAGGTTGAGCCCCCTGGTAACTATAACTACAGCTAAAAGGCTTTCAGGAACTATCTTAGTACCTGGAGATAAATCTATATCCCACCGCGGAGTTATATTTGGCTCGATTGCCCGAGGCAAAACTAGGCTCAAAAATTTTCTCATAGGAGAAGACTGTATAAGCACAATCCGGGCTTTTAGAGAGATGGGAATTTCTACAGAAATACTGAAAAATAACACTGTAATCATCGACGGCAAGGGGCTTAGGGGATTAACTGCTCCTTTGCAAAATATAGATGCAGGGAATTCGGGAACTACAGCCCGTTTACTGCTCGGACTGCTGGCCGGGCAGAGTTTTCAAGCTACGCTAATCGGAGACGAATCTTTGCAAAAGCGCCCAATGGATCGCGTAGTCATACCTCTCAAAAAGATGGGGGCCATTATAAAAGGGGCTGAAAAGGAGAGTACCCTCCCCCTCACCATTCAAGGGGGAAAACTAAAAGGCATAGAATACACTATGCCCGTTGCCAGTGCTCAAGTAAAATCTGCCCTAATTCTAGCCACTATGTATGCTGAAACTCCTAGTAAAATCCACCAGCCTGCTCCCTCTAGGGATCACACTGAGATTATGTTAAAAGCCTTTGGTGGGCGGGTAGATTCAACCCCAACTACAATAACTGCATATCCTGCTCAAGAGCTATATGCTCAAGATATATACATCCCGGGGGATATATCTTCTGCGGCCTATTTTATAACAGCCGCTTTGATTGTCCCTAATTCGGTTATTACTATCAAAAATGTAGGTTTAAACCCTAGCCGTACCGGTATATTAGATGTTTATAGAGCGATGGGAGCTCATATTAATATTGAAAATTACCGTGTTTCCGGCGGAGAGCCAATAGGAGATATTACGGTAAAAAGCTCATCCCTAAAAGGAGTTACAATTGAGGGAGAGCTAATTCCGAGGCTAATCGATGAAATTCCGATTATTGCCTTAGCAGCGACTCAAGCCACCGGTACCACGGTTATAAGAGATGCTGAAGAATTAAAAGTAAAAGAATCTAATCGGATTGATTCCGTCGTTAGCGTTCTTAAAACCATGGGTGCAGATATTGAAGCCACCGAAGATGGCATGATAATAAATGGACCTACAGCTCTTTTGGGACAGGATATTTACGCCGGTACAGACCATCGCATCGTAATGATGGGAGCCATAGCTGCTCTAATTGCAGAAGGAAACACAAATATCCATGGAGCTAGATGGGCGGATATATCCTATCCTGGATTTTTCAATGTTTTAAGAGAGATTAAGGAAAGCTCCTAATATTAATAATCTACTTCTCTCCTATACTTTTCCATCAAAACCTTAAATAGCTCTCCTGTGGTGGGAGGGGTATATGTAATAGCATTAGCACCGGCTTCTATACAGGCCATTATGGTCTCGTCAGTAGGCCCTCCTGTGGCGATAATAGGTATGTCTGGCAGCTGATCCCTGATCTTTTTCACAATATAAGGCGTCTTAGCAGCACCAGACACGTTTAATATGCTAGCCCCCGCTTCAACCCGTGCTTTAAAATCGGTTTTTTCAGATACAACAGTAACAACTACTGGAATATCAATGGTATCGCGAATAGCTCTAATGACATCATTGGGCGTTGGGGCATTGACTACTACACCAATTGCTCCTTCAAATTCTGCATCTAATGCTAAATTAACGACTCTTTTCCCAGTGGTAATACCTCCTCCGACTCCACAAAACACTGGTACATCGGCAGCCATAGTAATAACCTGAGTAATAGACGGTTGGGGTGTAAAGGGATAAACGGCAATAATCGCATCTGCATTGATGTTTTTTATAATGGCTACATCAGTTGTAAAAGCTAGAGAACGTATTACTTTTCCAAAGATTCTTATGCCGCTGGCCTGCTCAATAACTTCCGGCACCTCGATAATATTTCTCCTCAACATAC
>CALGOY010000214.1 GCA_937960725.1 uncultured Bacillota bacterium | reverse complement strand
ATAACATACATACACAAAATGTCAATATCTTTTTTGATATTTTTGAGAAATAATAGCCCTCAATATTTGAGGGCTATTACCATCCCATGATGCCGTCAATCTATGAATTTAAAACCCGCCTCTCAGCAGGTGGGTGCCCTGTTGCTCACCTCTGCCTTCCACCTAGCAGTGGCTTGGCATAAATGAACAAACTCCGGGCTCCCGTATACAATCTGTGGGTTAAATCCAATAGATTCAACGCACACCGCAGGATGGTAATTCCCATAGTTTCGTCTGTTACAACTATATGATAATATAAATCAGCATTCTTTTCAATAGAAAATATTATCCAAATCCTGCTGTAATTTTCCTTCAAATCTATTAAGCTTCATTTATGTTTATATTTTTAGCATTTCTATATTAAATGCCCTCTAATTCTGCATATCACAGGAGCTCAGCTAAATCAATATCGGTACAGCTGACCTATACTCCACCTTATCACATACACTACAATGATAGATATGTACGCAATAAGGATCTCCCATTAGTAGTGAAGCATTATCTACTGTAAAGCTTTCCTTGTCCATATAGGGACTATATGGCCCCTTGTAATCTTCCATCTTCCCCATCTCTTCCATTTGGTTGCCGCAGTTACTGCAGTATTCCAACAGCGTAACAAGGCCATTGCAGATAGGACAGACCTGACTAGCCATAGCTTATGTTTGGTCGATGCTAGTTAATACGTCGTCAAAAATCACACATCTTCCGTTGTCCCAATGGATGCAATTATCGCAGCTAACCATATCTCCATCAACTAGATTATTGCCTAATGCCTTGGAAGTATGGGGCTCATATTCTGGACATTCAGCAGCTACATATCTTTTTTGATCTTCACTAGGGGACTGGCGTACACTCATTTTTACTTCCTCCTTTAGGATTTATTTGTTATAGCATAAGCACTTCTGTACTTATGTAGTATTTCTCATAGCTTATAGAATATTCATATTAGGAGGACAACTGCTGTTTATTTTCTTCAACCCTCCATTTGCCGCACCTATCCCCCCATCTAGCCAAAACATGACCATCAGACTTAAACTCTACAATTTCGCAAATATTAGGACAGCCGCTGCACTCGAATGCCCGTGCAGTAAAATCTTGCTTTAAGCTACCAAAGCCTCTAAATTTAGTAGTATACCCGCTTTTAATCTTTCTTTGAGCTAGGATGGCACTTCCCAGGGCACCCATGACATCATAGTGCTCTGGCACTATCACTTCACAGCCTAGGGCATCTTCAAAGGCCTTGCAGATCCCTTTATTAGCTGCCACTCCTCCTTGAAATACCACTTTCTCTTGAATATCTTTACCCTTTCCGACATTGTTTAAATAGTTTCTGACTAGGGCCTCGCATAAGCCTCTAACTATATCTTCCGGCGGACATCCCATCTGTTGTTTATGAATCATATCCGATTCTGCGAATACTGCACATCTTCCTGCTATTCTTACTGGAGACTTTGAACGAAGAGCCATATCTCCAAACTCCTGTATGGGAATGTTTAAGCGGGCAGCCTGCCTGTCCAAAAAGGAACCTGTACCTGCAGCACATACGGTATTCATGGCAAAATCCACAACAACCCCATCTCTTAATATAATAATTTTAGAATCTTGACCTCCTATTTCGATTACAGTCCTGGCTCCTGGTACAAATGTAAGAGCCGCTACTCCATGGGCAGTTATTTCATTCTTCACGACATCGGCTCCAACCATTGCAGCAGCTAAATCCCTTCCACTGCCAGTAGCCCCAACTCCCGCAATAACTATATCTTTGTCAAGCTTTTCATAAAGCTCATTTAAAATTCTTTTTAACACCAAAATAGGCTTTCCTTCAGTGCGAACATATATTTTGTTTAACACCCTTTTATCATCATCCATCAATACTACATTGATACTGACCGAGCCTAAGTCAATTCCAAGATAACACTTTCTTGTACTCATTTTTCTTATTCTCTTCCTCCTGTCTCAATAGATCTATAAAAGCTTCTAGACGAGTCTGATACCCTGCCTCTCCTGTCATCTCGTCTACGATTAAAGTCATGGCAGGAATTCCTTCTTGTTCTGATATAGTTGGTAAAATACTTTCGGCGACAATCTCAGGCATACAGCCAAAGGGCATAATTTGAATAACTCCATTTAAACCCATATCTGCGAAATTTACGGTGTGGGCAACCGTTTGCCATGCATGGCCGCCTATACATAATCCCAGATATGGATCAGCCTTTTTAAGAATCCTTTTTTCTCTTAACCTAAATTTTATATCTGGTGCAAGATGATATTTAACCCAGCCATTTAAAGTTAATCCCCTGTAAACCTCCACGCCCATATTACCTAGCTTTCTCTCAACATTAAGATTGACAAAAGGTTCTATAAGCGTATATATTTCCCCTACTAATCCTACTTTTAAAGGTTGATACTCTTTGTCTATATCTATTGCTCTCAACCTTTCCTTATATTCTGCTATACATCTTCTGATCTCACTGACACCCCTAGTTTCTCTAATGGCTTTCTCAAACTTATACATAACACGGTCCGTTTCACCTTTATTTATTTCCCTGCACCGTGTTTTCAAACAAAGTTCTATTAGTTCATCCACTTCCTCGGTTACTCTAAATGCTTTAAATACAGCTGACAATATGCTATTTACTGAATTATTGCCTGCCAATTTTCGAATCCTAGCCACAAACTCCTTGATACCGTTTTTGGGAGGGTCCAATATTATTACATCTACATCATAACCTAGATCTTTTAATATCTCTTTTTGAACTATACCATAATATCCGAATCTACAGGGACCACAGCTGCCAGTTATTACAATAGTATCTGCACCCTTCTCTATGCTTTCAATGTAGTTTCCCATATTGATTTTTAGAGGTAAACATGCTAGCTCAGGAGACAATTTAGTACCAATTTCCAATGTTTTTTTACTTACAGCAGGTGGAACTATAATTTTTAAGCCCAATTCTTCGAATAAGGCCTTAATAGAGATATAAGCTGGCCCCATGTGCGGAAAGGTAATTACCACTTTTTTCCCTCCATTTCATCATATCTAGAAATGCTTCTAACCTAGTTTCAAAGCCGGCCTCTCCTGTATGTTCATCCAGTGTAATCATGGTATATGGTATATTCCATTTTCTACTATTAAACCGTTGGACTAATTCAGCTATAAACGAGTCAATTCCGCAGGCAAAGCTAGAGACGAAAATCATACCATCTACTTTTTTGTTCTCTAACATAAAAAAACTGCTTCCCAACAGCCGTTTACCGTATGTCCAAAACAACTTTTTAGGCAGGTTCGATACCTGCTTTTCTATCTGCTCATCGCTTATGTTTTCTGGTACAATAACGTTATATCCCCTTTCTCTTATTTTTTCGATTATATTCATCGATGCGTGGCTGTCATAGATTAGATAGGGATGCCCTATAACCCCTATGACTTTACCGCCTTTAATAATTCTGTTTGACTGCTTAGAATTGATTATTTCTAAAGGGGTGTAGCCTGATTTAAGTTTAAATTCATACTCCTTCTGCCTCAAGCTAGCTCTGCGAAATGCTCGTAGAGCTTTTCGCGAGTCGGCCCCTAGCTGTTTAGCCATAGCTATATAAGCCTTTATTAAATTATGTTCAGATTTATGTAAATTCAAATCAAGAATTAAAACAGGGGTCAGCCCTTTTACTGAATTTTTAACCATCTCCGGCAAGCCTATGAATTTAGGGCATATAAATTCCCCCTGGCTTACGCTTGTCAATCTAGGAATAAAGATTACATCAGCTTTATCAGTAAGATCTATTACGTGGCCATGGAACAATTTTACCGGAAAACAGGCATCATCTACACAAGATGATACTCCCAGGTTTACTATATCTTTCTGCGTTGGAGAAGAGGTAACTACTTCATGGCCCAATTCCTCAAAAAAAGTCTGCCACATAGGAAAATAATTATAGTACAGCAAGGCCCTAGGTATTCCTATTTTCAAATTAAAGCCTCCTTTTTATATTGTTACTTTTTAAAACGCACTATTTTATTATTGACAAATACCATAAAACTTATAACTAGCTAACACTTAACTTTTGTATAATTTTCATAAAAATACCATATTGTACTTGGCTTGAATTATTAATCTTACGCAAAAGTATTGCTAGTTTTTCCGACTTGCGATATACTTAAATTAGTAGATATATGTTGTATTCATGCTCTTAAAGGAATTTGACATCTGGGTTGGCCATATACATAATATGGAAATTTTAAATTAAGTGAAGGAGGACAAAGCCTATGAAAACGGTTAATATCAAATTATCCCTTGCTGAGGATGTTAAAAACTTTGTCAATATCGTTAGTAAATATCCCTATGAAATAGACCTTCGCTCTGGTCGCCATGTTGTAGATGCAAAATCAATTTTGGGAATTTTCAGCCTTGATCTAAGCAAACCCATAATAGTAGAAATTTATTCAGATGATTGCGAAGATCTATTAAACGAAATCAAAGACTTTATGATCTAATTCTAAAACAATAAAAGGGTGCTATTAATAGCACCCTTTTATTTGTTCTCTTTTATAGTTCCGCACAATTTTTCCTTTTACTATTTCAGCATTTAATTTCCCTTCAAGGCTTTTATTTATATTGCCATCTATATAATCCTTTAAGCCAATCGCTCTATACCTCTTATCGTATAA
>CALGOY010000213.1 GCA_937960725.1 uncultured Bacillota bacterium | reverse complement strand
ATAATAGCATTTTCTGGCTGTGTCAGAATTCGCTTGAAATCTTCTTCAGATAAGCTTTCTAGCTCAACCCGTACTGGAAATCTACCTTGAAGCTCCGGTATCAAATCTGACACCTTCGAAACGTGGAAGGCACCAGCTGCAATAAATAATATGTGATCTGTTTTCACTGGGCCATACTTTGTCATAACAGTAGTTCCTTCTACAATAGGCAGGATATCCCGTTGGACTCCTTCTCTAGATACGTCCGGGCCACTTCCCGTTTCTCTACCGGCAATTTTATCGATCTCATCGATAAATATTATACCATTTTGCTCGGCCGCTTCAATTGCTTCTTCTATAACTTCATCCATATCCACTAATTTTTGAGCTTCTTCTTGGACGAATATCTTTCTTGCCTCTTCGATGGTAGTCTTTTTCTTCTTAGTTTTTCTGGGAAAAATATTGCCGAATACATCTTGTATTTGTATTGCAATATCTTCATTGCCCATTCCCGGCAAAAATCCTATTGCAGAAAATTTCGAATCTTCTACTTCTATCTCAACAGTTGCCTGTTCTAATTCCCCTGCCCTCAATCTCTGCCTAAGTTTTTCCCTAGTAGTACTCATGGAATCGTCTTGAGTAGTCTCTGTTTCATTTTCGCTTTCATCAGCTTCAATGGGGAAGAACAGACCTATGGGATTTTGGCGCTTTTTCTTTTTGCTAGGTAGAAGTAAATCTAATAATCTCTCTTCAGCAGCAGCCTCTGCCTGTTCCTTAATTTCCTCCATCTTTTGATTTTTAACTATTCGGATGGCAGCTTCTACCAGATCCCGAACCATAGACTCTACATCCCGGCCAACATATCCAACTTCGGTAAATTTTGTTGCTTCTACTTTTATAAAGGGGGCATGTACTAACTTGGCCAAGCGTCTGGCTATTTCAGTTTTTCCTACTCCTGTAGGACCTATTAGCAAAATATTTTTTGGAGTTATATCATCCCTTATATCAGGATCCAGCTGACTGCGGCGATAGCGGTTACGGAGTGCTATTGCTACTGCTTTTTTTGCTTTATTCTGTCCTACAATGTATCGATCCAATTGGTTAACTATTTCTTTCGGAGTATAATTCTCCAACGGAATCCCCTCCTAAATTTCCTCCACATAGATGTTGTCATTGGTATAAACACATATAGAGGCTGCAATTTCTAACGCTTTTCTTACAATTTCTGCAGGTTCTAAATTTGTATTGTATAGTAAGGCCTTAGCCGCTGCCAGTGCGTAACTTCCACCCGAGCCTATAGCCGCAATATTATCATCTGGCTCAATTACTTCACCCGTTCCAGATATAACCAATAACGTATTTGCGTCCATAGCAATCAGCATCGCTTCCAATTTCCTAAGTACTTTGTCTGAACGCCATTCCTTTGCCAATTCAACTGCTGCCCTCTGCAAATTTCCAGAGTATTGCTCCAGCTTTCTTTCAAATAGTTCGCTCAAGCTAAATGCATCTGCCACAGAGCCCGCAAATCCCACTAATACTTTATCATGATAAAGACGCCTTATTTTTTTGGCACCATGCTTCATTATCGTTTGTTGTCCTAATGTAACCTGTCCATCTCCAGCTATTGCCGCCTTAGAGCCTTTTCGAACTGCAATTATTGTTGTACCTTTCAACATGACTCCTGCTGCCTCCCGACTTATGCAATCATCCCAAACAATCAAATACTATCATATTTTTTCTTAAAATTCAACCTTTTTCGATATATATTATTTAATCGATGAATTGATT
Organism: uncultured Bacillota bacterium; assembly: GCA_937960725.1. Taxonomy (GTDB): domain Bacteria; phylum Bacillota; class Clostridia; order Caldicoprobacterales; family UBA3941; genus CALGOY01. The sequence goes on along the minus strand of CALGOY010000213.1, from coordinate 2,936 downwards.
TATAATTTCTAGCGAACGCTCAGAGATTTTTCGGTTTCTTTCCTGCTTATTTTTTATTCTCTTCCCAAGGGGTGCCATGAGCCCAAAATTAATGTTCATAGGTTGAAAGTCGGATACGCTCGGATCGGATATATAACGAGCTAGGGCCCCTATGGCTGTCGTCTCTGGAAAGGGGACGATATCTTTATTTGTGAGAACATAAGCAAGATGCCTGCCAGCTACAAGTCCGCTAGATGCTGATTCTACATAGCCTTCTACCCCCGTTATCTGGCCTGCAAAATAAATCCTGGGATTATTTCGCATCTGGTAGAATTCATTCAGTAGCTTAGGTGAATTTATAAAAGTATTTCTATGCATAACGCCATAGCGCACAAATTCAGCGTTTTCAAGGCCAGGTATTAGGGAAAATACTCTTTTTTGCTCGCCAAATTTTAAACGGGTTTGAAATCCAACCATATTATAGAGAGTTCCCTTTGCATTGTCTTGTCTGAGCTGAACTACAGCATAAGGCTCCTTTCCTGTACGAGGGTCTACAAGCCCTACTGGCTTTAGAGGGCCAAAACGCAAAGTATCCTTGCCCCTAGCAGCCATAACTTCAATAGGCATACAGCCTTCGAAAACCTGTTCGTTTTCAAAATCCCTTACGGGAACAACATCGGCATTTATGAGTTCATTCCAAAATTTATCGTACTCTTCCTCAGTCATAGGGCAGTTAAGGTAGTCGTTTCCTCTGTCATATCTGGATCCTCTAAAAATTTTACTATGATCTAAAGAATCATAGGTTACTATTGGAGCTGCCGCATCAAAAAAGAATAGATATTCTTCTTTCAAAAGCTCCTTTATAGAATTAGCAATAGACGGAGAAGATAAGGGGCCGGTAGCCACTATCACATATCCATCCTGCGGAATGTGATCTAGTTCTTCCCTAACTATTTTTATATGGGGATGGCTTTCTATGCTTTCTGTAATATATTTTGAAAATGCCTCCCTATCTACAGCTAGTGCCCCACCGGCAGGTACACGGTGTAGGTCAGCTGCTTTTATAACGATTGAACCGAGCCTTCTCATCTCTTCTTTTAGAAGGCCTACAGCATTTTCTAACCTATTTGATCTCAGCGAATTACTACAGACTAGCTCAGCCAAATAACCAGTGTGATGGGCGGGAGTCATCTTGTTTGGCCTCATTTCATATAATACTACATCTATTCCTCTATTGGCAAGCTGCCAGGCTGCTTCGCAGCCTGCCAACCCGCCTCCAATAATTGTAACTTTTTCCCTCATGCTGCATCATCCCTCTTCTGCTTCTATTTTATAACCACATTCTTTGTTTGCGCAAACGATAGTTTTTCCCTTACCCTGCTTATTTTTTTCTATCATATAAGATCCACATTCAGGACAGCGTTCTTTTACTGGAGGATACCATGACACAAAGTCACATTTAGGATAATTGCTACATCCATAGAATTTCCTTCCTTTTTTAGATTTTCTAATTACTACTTTACCCTCATCACATTTGGGACAAGCTACATCTATCTCCTCTACTATAGGCTTTGTATTTCTGCAATCAGGGAAATTAGGACACGCTAAAAATTTACCATAGCGTCCTGTTTTTATCACCATTTTTGCGCCACACTTGTCACATACCACGTCAGATTCTTCATCTTCTATCTTTATCTTCGAAATTTCTTCATCAGCCCGCTTCAACACATTTTCAAAAGGTACATAAAAATCCTTTAAAACGGTACGCCAATCTATTTTTCCCTCTTCAACCTTATCTAATTGTTCTTCCATTTCAGCTGTAAACTTATAATCTACTATATCTGGAAAATATTCTGTCATTAGATCATTTACTATGAAACCCAGCTCTGTAGGCATAAGGGTTCGGTTTTCCCTAACCACATATCCCCTATTAGTAATAGTCGCAATCGTAGGAGCATAGGTGCTGGGCCTTCCTATGCCCATCTCTTCAAGAGTTCGAACCAAAGAAGCCTCTGTATACCTCGGAGGCGGTTGAGTAAAATGCTGTGTAGGATTTAGCTCCTTGAGCGCTAGCTTATCTCCTTTCTCCAGTTTAGGCAAGTCAATATCCTTTTCTTCTTTTTCATCGTCCTTGCCTTCTTCATATATTATAGAGTAACCCTGGAATATTTTACGGGAACCCGTGGCCCTAAATATATAATCCCCTCCCTTGATATCAATAGCCATAGTTTCAAACAACGCCGGAGGCATTTGACTTGCTAAAAATCGTTCATAAATAAGCTTATATAATCTGTACTGATCCTTTTTTAAGGATGTTTTTATGCTATCAGGTTCCCTCAAAACTGAAGTAGGTCTTATAGCTTCATGGGCATCCTGCGCACCCTTCTTTCCTTTAAATTGATTGGGTTTATCAGGCACGTACTCTTTGCCATATCGTTTTAAAATAAAATCCAAAGCCTGTCTTTGAGCTTCAGATGATACCCTCGTTGAATCAGTGCGAATATAGGTTATTAGTCCTACAGCACCTCCCCCTTCTATCTCTATGCCTTCATACAATTGTTGAGCGATCATCATAGTCTTTTGAGCGGTAAAGCCCAACTTTCTGGAAGCCTCTTGTTGCAAGGTGCTTGTAATAAAAGGAGGGGCTGGGTTTCTTTTTTTAGTTCCTAGTTTTACTGAAGCCACTTCATAATTAACTTTTTCCAACTCTTTTATCAACGAATTAACTTGCTCTTCAGTCTTTATCTCTATCTTTTCGCCGGACTTTCCGTAGAACTTTGCTTCAAAGGGCTGTTCTTGTCCGGGTTTTGTAAAACATGCAGTTAAATTCCAATACTCCTCCGGTACAAATTCTTGAATCTCTTTTTCTCTTTCACAGATTATTCTAGTTGCCACCGACTGAACACGCCCTGCACTTAGGCCCTTCCGTATCTTCCTCCATAGAAGAGGGCTTATCT
>CALGOY010000212.1 GCA_937960725.1 uncultured Bacillota bacterium | reverse complement strand
TTAATGCCCAGGAACTGGGGAAATATGCTGCTAAATTACTTATAGATAGGTTGGAGAAAAAAGACAATCCTCATACCCATTATATTATCGATACTAAACTGGTTGAAAGAGCCTCAACTACTAGTGTTTGAGAAGTCTTATTAACTTAGTATCAGATGTTATTGCTAGCATAGATGCGATATTATATGAAGATGCTGAAATTGACGGAGCTTTTAACAGGCAAAAATTTAGGAATATAACTGTTCGTTAAGTAAGGCAAAACTTCCTAGAAAAAACAGAACATGAGGGACTTAGGAATGCAGTATCGAACATGGGAAGCTTTGAAATCTTTGGGATGTCTAATTAAGAAAATATAGATATTTAAAATAAAAATAAAACTAGGTTGCTAGCTATGAATTTAAGACTTTGAAAATATATTGTTGTTGTATGAAGATGATAAATTGTAATCTTTAAGTCAGGCTTATATGTGATCTGTTATATTTTGTAAACATAAATAAAAAATAAAATAAGGAAGGGGAAATTAAAAGTGATTAAAAAGAAAAAAATTACTTCACTACTATTAATTTTTGTTATGGCGTTCATGGTTTTTTCCGCATGTCAATCACAACAAGTACCAGACTCAGATAGTACAAATCAAGAATCATCATCTGAATCAGATTCATCAAAGGATGTAGCAAAAGAAGAAAAGGCAGACCAGATTTATTTTCTAAATTTTAAGCCTGAGATTGCAGAAATATATGAAAAGATTGCAGCAGATTACGAAGAAGAGACAGGGGTTAAAGTTAAAGTAGTAACAGCAGCTAGTGGTACATATGAACAAACTTTAAAATCGGAGATAGCTAAATCAGATCCACCTACTATATTCCAAGTAAATGGGCCTATTGGATATCAGACGTGGAAAGAATACTGTTTGGATCTAAAGGATACAAAGCTCTATAGCTTCTTGACAGATCCTAGCCTTGCCATTACTTCCGGTGATGGGGTATATGGTATACCTTATGTAGTGGAAGGATATGGGATAATATATAATAATGCTATAGTTGAGAAATATTTCGCCTTAACTGACAGAGGGACTGAGTTTAACTCTATGAATGAAATAAACAACTTTGATAAGTTAAAAGCTTTAGTGGAAGATATGCAGGCACATAAGGATGAGTTAGGCATAGAGGGAGTATTTGCTTCTACATCCTTCTCTCCGGGAGAGGCTTGGAGCGGGGAAACCCATTTAGCTAATATGCCTTTCTACTATGAATTTAAAGATAAAGAAGGTTATGATGATTCTATTTTGGCGGGTTTAGCATCGGAAGAAATAGAATTTAAATACAACCAAAATTATAAGAAAATTTTTGACTTGTATATAAACAACTCCTGTACTGAAAAAGCGATGTTAGGAGGCAAATCAGTAAACGATTCAATGGCTGAATTTGCTCTAGGTAAAGTAGCAATGGTTCAGAATGGAAACTGGGCCTGGGCACAGATTAAGGGAGTCGAGGGTAATGTCGTTGACGAAAAAGATATCAAGTTTTTGCCTATTTATATAGGTGTTGAAGAAGATGAGTCTCAGGGGATCTGTGTAGGTACAGAAAATTATTTTGCAATTAATAGCAAAGTATCAGAAGCTAAGCAGAAAGCATCAATAGAATTTTTAGAGTGGCTGTTTAGCAGCGAAAAGGGTAAGGATTATGTTGTAAATGAGCTGGGATTTATAGCACCGTTTAATACTTTTGAAGAAGATGAGAAGCCGGAAGACCCATTAGCTAGGGAAGTATTAAATTGGATGGAGAAAGATGGGATGAAAAGCGTTCCTTGGGTATTTGCTGTATTCCCCAGCCAGAATTTCAAAAACACCTTTGCTGATGCCCTGTTAGAATACGTTCAAGATAATATACAGTGGGAAGAAGTCGTTGAAAGAGTAATTGAATCATGGAAAGTTGAAAAAGCCAAGGGAGAATAATGATAGAATGCTAAGAATGGTGAGGTTGTATTCAGCTCACCTTTCTTAGCATGTTTATGATTAATTTTTCCAGTTAGGAGGTCTAAAATGAATAAATATATGTGTAAATATTTTATTATATTTGTACTTCCCACTTTAACCGCTTTTTTATTGTCTTTTTTGATTCCGTTTATACTAGGTGTTTTGTTGTCTTTTACAGAATTTACTTCTATTATAGATGCTAAATGGGTGGGAATTAACAATTATGTTGAAGCTTTTTCTAATAGGGAATTTGTCAATGCTTTGAAATTTACAGTAAAAATAGCGATTGTAACAGTTATTACGGTTAACTTTTTTGCATTGGTGCTTGCTCTGCTTTTGACTAGACAGCTAAAAGGAAGAAACATTTTCAGGGCTATATTTTTCATGCCCAATTTAATTGGAGGAATTGTATTAGGATATGTATGGCAGCTTATTATAAATGGTGTGTTATATAAGTTTGGAGTTACGTTGAGCTACAAACCAGAGTATGGCTTTTGGGGATTAGTTTTACTAATGAATTGGCAGATGATTGGATATATGATGGTAATTTATATTGCTGCTATACAGAATATACCTAATACTTTAATAGAAGCAGCGGAAATTGACGGAGCTAACTGGTTTCAGATCTTAACCAATATAAAGCTTCCAACTATTACTCCTTCTATAACTATATGCTTATTTTTAACCATGGCAAATGCTTTTAAAAATTTTGATTCTAACTTAGCATTAACAGCAGGAGCTCCTTCTAGAAAGACTGCCATGTTAGCTTTAGATATATACAACACATTTTATAACACCTTAAACGGCGAAGGTGTTGGTCAAGCTAAAGCAGTTGTATTTTTTATCATTGTATCTGCTATAGCATTTTTGCAATTGAAGCTTACCCGCAGGAAGGAAGTGGATAGTTTATGAAAAAGAATAATATTAATATCTTGCTATTTATATTTCTATTTATATTGTCTGCATTATATTTAAGCCCTATATTAATAGTTCTTTTAAATTCATTCAAAGGAAAATTGTATATAAGCGAGCAACCTTTTGCATTATTAAATGAAGAAAATTTTTATGGGATTAAAAATTATACCGTGGGTTTGGCTAAAACAGGCTTTTTTAATGCTGCATTTTGGTCTTTTTTCATAACGGTATTATCAGTGGGACTAATTGTACTCTGCACTTCTATGACTGGATGGTTTATAATGAGGGTAAGGAATAGAATAAACAGTCTGCTTTATTATATGTTCGTGTTTTCTATGATAGTACCTTTTCAGATGGTCATGTATACTATGACTAAAATAGCAAATATGGTAAGTTTGGATAATCCTGTAGGTATTGCTGTTATCTATTTGGGATTTGGAGCAGGCCAATCGGTCTTTTTGTTTAGCGGCTTTGTTAAGTCGATTCCAATGGAACTGGAGGAAGCCGCACTTATTGATGGATGTAATCCGATACAAACTTTTTTCAAAGTAGTTTTTCCTGTTCTTAAACCGATTACAATTACTGTCTCTATATTAAATGCTATGTGGATATGGAACGATTATTTGCTTCCGTATCTTGTTATAGGAACAGAGTATAAGACTATACCTATAGCAATTCAGTATTTGAAGACAGGTTATGGCGGGATTGATATGGGAGCTATGATGGCCATGCTCGTTCTAGCTATTATTCCTATCGTTGTGTTTTATTTGATATGCCAAAAATATATCATACAAGGGGTTATAGCTGGGGCGGTAAAAGGGTAATATTCTGTTGTACATAGAAGATGACATCCTTCCTTTTTAGTTTGTTAGAGAATATATTAGCAGGGGTGTTATCTTCTTTTTGATTTTTTGGAAATTTATTACTTCAAAGCCCGACTGTAATTTTATTCTACCTAACTTTTTAAAATCTTGAATGTTTATATAATTAATGTTAGAATCATATATTAGAGTAGAATACCACAGCAAAATATTGGAAAATGTGATTGAATACAATCGTATTTGGTTATAGAATTGGAGTGTTTATACTATGGGAATATTGAGAAAAATATTTGGGAGTAGCAACGACCGGGAAATAAAGCGTTTAAGCAAGATAGCGGATCGGATAGAGGCCTTAGAGCCTTCTATGAAAGCACTGACGGATGAGCAGCTTAGAGGTAAGACAGCGGAGTTTAAACAAAGGCTTAGCAATGGAGAGAGCTTGGATGAACTTCTGCCTGAAGCATTTGCTGCAGTGAGAGAGGCTTCTGTTAGAGTACTGGGTATGAGACATTATAAGGTGCAGCTAATCGGAGGGATTGTCCTTCATCAAGGCCGTATTGCCGAAATGAAAACCGGTGAAGGAAAAACTCTGGTAGCTACTTTACCTGCCTATCTCAATGCTCTAACTGGGAAAGGCGTCCATATCGTTACGGTGAATGATTATCTGGCCCGCAGGGATAGCGAATGGATGGGGAAAATTTATGAATTTATGGGGCTTTCCGTTGGGCTGATAGTCCACGGTATGTCTTCTTCCCAGCGGAAAAAGAGCTATGCATCTGATATTGTATATGGAACCAATAATGAGTTCGGTTTTGACTATCTGCGGGACAATATGGTTGTATATAAAGAAGATATAGTCCAGCGGGAATTGAATTACGCTATTATAGACGAAGTGGACTCTATCCTTATTGACGAGGCTAGGACTCCCTTGATAATTTCAGGTGCGGGAGAAAAATCTACCGATATGTGTTTTGCAGTAGATCGGGTTGTA
>CALGOY010000211.1 GCA_937960725.1 uncultured Bacillota bacterium | reverse complement strand
GAGGTGTTAAATAGATGGCAAAATATACAGGACCGGTTTGTCGTCTCTGCCGCAGAGAGGGAGTCAAATTATATTTAAAAGGCGATCGCTGCTATTCCGATAAATGTGCAATAGCTAGAAGACCAGTGGCTCCCGGACAGCATGGGCAGAGCAGAAGAAAGACATCTGAATATGGAATTCAGCTGAGGGAAAAGCAAAAAGCCAGAAGAATTTATGGAGTATTAGAGAAGCAATTCGCTAGATATTTTGAAATGGCGGAGCGCATGAAGGGAATTACTGGTGAAAATCTGCTTCAAATATTAGAAAGACGCTTAGACAACGTGGTTTATAGATTGGGTTTTGCTTCATCTAGGGCTCAGGCAAGGCAGATAGTTCGTCATGGACATATAACGGTAAATGGTAAACGGGTTAATATTCCATCCTATCTGGTTGATGTCGGCGACGTTATTGCTGTTAGAGAAAAAAGTGCTAGTTTGGAGCTTTTCAAGGCAGCAAGAGAAAATGCAGGGAAAGCAGTTGTTCCATGGCTTCAGGTGGATTACGAAAAGCTAGAAGGAAATGTAGTAGCTCTACCGTCTAGGGAAGATATAGATGTTCCTATCGAAGAGCATCTGATTGTAGAGTTGTACTCTAGATAATCGCAGCTATAGGATCATGTGCCCTCGGAATAAGTGGTTTAAACAAGTTATGAGGAGGGTTTGTTTTAATGATAGAAATTGAAAAGCCCAAAATTGAGATAGTAGAGATGACGGAGGATGGCACCTACGGTAAGTTCGTAGTAGAGCCGCTGGAGAGAGGATTTGGAATTACGCTTGGAAACTCTCTTAGACGTATTCTTCTTTCCTCTCTTCCGGGTGCTGCTATAACTTCTATTAAAGTAGATGGGGTGCTGCACGAATTCTCTACTATTCCTGGGGTTAAGGAAGATTTGGTAGAAATAATACTAAATCTTAAAGAGCTGGCTATTAGAATGGATTCAGATGAACCCAAGATAGCCACCATCAATGCCCAAGGGGCAGGAGAAATTACCGGTGGGGATATTATTACAGATCCCAGTATTGAAATTTTAAATCCTGATCACCATATTGCAACGTTAAATGAAGATGCAAAGCTCTATATGGAGATGACAATAGAGAGGGGTAGGGGCTATGTGCCCGCGGAGAGGAATAAACAGCCAGGGCAGCCCATAGGAGTCATACCTGTTGATTCTATATTCACCCCTATCAGGAGAGTAAACTTTAATGTAGACAATACTAGGGTAGGACAAATTACTGCTTACGACAAGCTTACCTTGGAAGTGTGGACCAATGGGAGCTTGCATGCAGATGAAGCGACTAGCTTAGCAGCGAAGATCATGAGCGAGCACTTGATGCTGTTTATTGACCTAACGGAGCATGTAAACGACGTAGAGATTATGGTAGAGAAGGAAGAAGACGAGAAAGAAAAAGTATTAGAGATGACCGTTGAAGAACTCGATCTTTCTGTCCGAGCTTATAACTGTCTGAAAAGAGCCGGCATCAATACGGTAGAAGAGCTTATACAAAAAACACCAGAGGACATGCTGAAGGTCAGAAACCTGGGAAAGAAATCTCTCGAAGAAGTAGAGCGGAAACTAGCAGAGCTAGGATTAAGCTTAAAAAAGAGCGACGAGTAGTGTAAAGGAGGGTTGTTATATGCCAGGATATAGAAAATTAGGTAGAGCAGGAGATCATCGAAGAGCCTTGCTGCGCAATCAAGTAAGTCAATTGCTATGGCATGGCAAAATTAAAACCACAGAAGCAAAAGCAAAGGAAGTCAGAAAAATTGCTGAAAAGCTGATTACCCTTGCTGTAAATGAATACGATAAAACGGTTACTGTCACCAAAGAAATGAACAACGAAAAAGGACAGACAATTACAAAAGAGGTAGTCAACGATCTTCCATCCAAACTACATGCACGAAGGAAGATGATGGCATACCTTTATGATTTTAAAGAACCGAGGCGAAAAGGGGAAAGCAAGAGCGAATATAGAGAAAGAACAAAACATTCCAAGCACCCCCTTATCGATAAAATGTTTAACGAATATGGGCCCAAGTATAGAGAAAGAAATGAAAAACTGAATTCCACCGGCGGATATACTAGAATTATTAAATTGGGACCCCGCCGTGGCGATGGCGCTGAAGAAGTAATAATAGAATTGGTATAAGATAACAAAGAATATAATTTATATGGGATTAAGTTGGCATACAGCTTAATCCATATTTTTATTATGCAAAACCTTGTCTTCCGGGCGGGTTTTAAGAGGGGGGACAGATATTTGGAACCAATTATTAAAACAGAAAAGCTCAGATTTGAATATACAAACCAAGAAGAACAGCAGATTGCGGCCCTTAGAGACATAAATTTAGAGATAAACAAAGGGGAGTTTATAGTTATTATTGGCCACAACGGTTCCGGAAAATCTACTCTCGCCAAGCATATTAACGCTATACTCAAGCCTAGCGCTGGAGTTATATGGGTAAAAGGGATGGATACGCGGGATGATGATAAGGTATGGGACATCCGCCAAACCGCAGGCATGGTCTTCCAAAACCCAGACAATCAACTGGTGGCCACCATTGTAGAAGAAGACGTAGCTTTCGGGCCAGAAAACTTGGCTATACCCCCAGAAGAAATTAGAAAAAGGATAAAAGAAGCCTTAGAGAAAGTAGGAATGGAAAGTTATGCAAAATCCGCTCCCCATTATTTATCAGGGGGACAAAAACAAAGGGTAGCTATTGCTGGAATAATAGCTATGAAGCCGGAGATAATCGTACTCGATGAACCCACCGCTATGCTCGATCCTTCTGGAAGGCGCGAGGTTATGGAAACTATACATTATTTGAATAAACAGGAAGGAATTACGGTAGTGCATATAACCCACTATATGGAAGAAGCAATAGACGCCGACAGGGTAATAGTCATGGAGAAGGGCAAAGTGGTAATGCAAGGAAAGCCTAGGGACATATTTACAAAGGTAGAGCAGTTGAAAGCCCTAGGCTTAGATGTACCTCAAATGGCTGAGCTCGCCTATGAGCTAAGAAAAGAAGGGCTGGATATAAGTCCCGATGTTATGACTGTAGAAGAGATGGTGAATAGTTTATGCCAATAAAGATTGAGAATTTAACTCATATATACATGCAGGGCACTCCCTTTGAAGCTACCGCTTTGCAGAATATCAACCTAGAAATTGATGACGGCGAGTTTGTAGGGCTGATTGGACACACGGGATCGGGCAAGTCCACCTTAATTCAGCATTTAAATGGACTTCTCAAACCCACAAGCGGAACCATTACCGTAAATGATATCCGCATAGACAAAGACAGCCGAAATCTAAAAGAAGTACGCCGGCAAGTTGGATTAGTATTCCAATATCCTGAGCACCAATTGTTCGAAGAAACGGTCTATCAGGATATAGCTTTTGGGCCTAGGAATCTTGGATTATCTGCAGAAGAAATAGATGTTAGGGTAAAAGAAGCCATGGCTTTAGTGGGATTGGATTTTGACAGCTTAAAAGACCGCTCGCCCTTCGAACTTAGTGGAGGCCAGCGGCGAAGGGTCGCAATTGCTGGTGTAATAGCAATGAAACCCAAGATACTAATTCTTGACGAACCTACTGCGGGCTTAGATCCACGGGGAAGAGATGAAATTTTAGGTCAGATTAAGGAATTCCATGAAAGGTATGGCATAACCGTCATCCTAGTTTCCCACAGCATGGAGGATGTAGCGCGGTTAGTAAATAAGATTATTGTAATGAACAGGGGCAGGGTAGCATTGTATGGAACGCCTGAAGAGGTATTTAGGCATGCAGATGAGCTGGAGGAGATGGGGTTAGGCATACCCCAGATTACTCGGCTTATGAGGATGCTGAGAGAAAGAGGCATAGATGTGCCCGATGATGTATTTACAATAGAGCGAGCCAAGGAAGTAATATTAGAGAAGCTAAAAGGGGGGAAGGTAAATGCTTAAAGATATAACGCTTGGCCAATATTTTCCTGGGCAATCTTTTGTGCATTTGCTGGACCCCCGGATTAAGATAATTATTACATTTTTGTTTGTGATCTTAATATTCTTTGTCAAGACATATTTGGGATATGGAATGGTATTTTTATTTCTTGTAGCTGTAATTGCCATATCTAAGATTCCACCTAAATATGTACTGAAAGGGCTCAAACCTCTATTATTTATAATTATCTTGACATTTATTTTGAACGTATTTTTTACTTCGGGAGAGACCGTTATATGGAGCTTGGGTAGAGTAAAGGTTACCCAGGAAGGATTAAGACAAGGTATTTTTATGGCATTTAGATTGATCTTGCTAGTGACGGGAACTTCTATGCTAACGCTGACTACTTCTCCTATAGACTTAACCGATGGAATTGAAAGCCTCTTAAAGCCCTTAAAGATTATCCGGTTTCCGGTCCACGAGCTGGCCATGATGATGACTATTGCCCTAAGGTTTATTCCCACATTATTAGAAGAAACCGATAAGATTATGAAAGCTCAGATGGCTAGGGGAGCGGATTTTGAAAGCGGAAATATTATTCAAAGGGCAAAAGCTTTGGTGCCCCTCTTGGTACCGCTGTTTATAAGCGCATTTCGCAGAGCCGATGAATTAGCTATGGCTATGGAAGCCCGCTGTTACAGAGGTGGAGATAACCGCACTAGGATGAAAGTGCTTAAAACCCATCCGAGGGATTATATTGCTTTGCTATGCACTTTGGTGCTGATGATTATAATTATCTGGGATAGCTATTTATAATTTCTTAGCTTTGTCAGATACCAGGAGGCAAGCAAAGTGAAAAATATCAAATTGATTATCGAGTACGACGGCACTGCTTATGGCGGATGGCAGAAGCAAAAAAACGCACCCACTATTCAGCAAGAGATTGAGGATGGGATATACAAGCTTACGGGAGAGCGGGTAAATTTAATAGGTTCTGGAAGAACAGATAGCGGGGTTCACGCCCGGGGACAGGTAGCTAATTTTCTAACCAGTTCCAAGCTCCCCCCAGAGAGATTTAGCTATGCATTAAATTCAGTACTACCCAAAGATATTAGAGTACTTTCATCCGAAGAAGTGGATCATAAATTCCACGCCCGATACTCAGCGATAGGAAAGCGATATAGATATTCTATGATTATACATCCCCATGGAACTGCTATAGGTAGAAATTATTACTACCATGTGAGGCATAAGCTAGATATTGATGCAATGGTAAAAGCTAGCCAATATTTATTAGGAACCCATGATTTCAAAGCTTTCCAAGCCGCAGGTAGTTCCGTTAAGGATACTGTACGCAGGATAGACCGTGCAGAATTTAAATGGGAAGAGCCGTATTTATATTTTGATATAGAAGGCAACGGCTTTCTATATAATATGGTTAGGATTATAGTAGGAACCCTTATATTGATAGGGCAAAATAAGATAGAATATAAGATGATGGAAGACATTATAAAATCAAAAGATAGGAATATGGCTGGACCCACTGCTCCGCCCCATGGGTTATGTTTAGAAGAAGTATATTATTAAATTTTGCTTGACACGCCAGCTTCTGTTGTATTACAATAAAAATCAAGTGTAAATATGGTCCACTAGCCCCGGATCTTTAGATAAATGTTCTACATCACACTCGATTCTGTAAATTAGGAGGGATAGAGATGAAGACCTTCATGGCAAAACCGCACGAGGTCGAACGCAAGTGGTACGTCGTAGATGCAAGCGGTAAAACCCTTGGACGACTAGCCTCTGAAGTAGCTAAAATCCTCAGAGGTAAACATAAACCGATTTATACTCCTCATGTTGACACAGGCGATCACGTTATTATTATCAATGCAGAGAAAGTGCACCTAACAGGCAAAAAGTTGGATCAGAAAGTCTACAGAAGACATTCTGGATATCCTGGAGGCCTTAAAGAAATTAAATATAGAGAGCTTATGCAGACTAAACCGGAGTTTGTAGTATATGAAGCAGTTAGAGGAATGCTACCTCACAACAGGTTGGGAAGAAAAATGATCAAAAAATTGAGAGTATATGCAGGCCCCAATCACAATCACGAAGCTCAGAAGCCTGAAGTGCTAGAGATATAAGGTGCGGGAAGGAGGAGAAGGGATTGGCAAAAGTACAATATTTTGGAACAGGAAGAAGAAAGACATCTGTTGCTCGGGTAAGATTGATGCCTGGAGAAGGAAATATCACAATCAATGGCCGTGATATAGATGATTATTTCGATCTGGAAACACTAAAGTTCACTGTTCGTCAGCCATTAGAACTGACTGAAACGTTGAATAAATTTGATGTGATAGCTAATGTCCGGGGAGGTGGCTTTACCGGACAAGCTGGAGCTATTCGTCATGGAATTGCTAGAGCATTGGTAAAGGCTGATGAAGAACTCCGTCCAGCGCTTAAAAAAGCTGGTTTCTTAACCCGAGATCCAAGGATGAAGGAAAGGAAAAAATACGGACTCAAAGGTGCAAGAAGAGCGCCACAGTTTTCAAAGAGATAATTATTTTGTTTATGGGATTTCAAGCGTCAGATTGGAAAACAATCTGGCGCTTTTTGTATTTCCAGTAACTATATATTTGCTTTGGCAGCTACAAAATTGGCAATATATCTATATATATGGAAGTCTTGATATTTCTGCATTATTTGATAGAATATTGGAGGGAGTTTAGTTTATGCAAAGGTTAACATAATGTAAAGTAATTATTAGAAATTAGGTGATATCATGATTGAGATTAAAGGAAAATACAATACCGCGAAAGTATTTACTGATAACATAGAGGAGCAGGCAGCGGCTCAAATCAAGGAGCTTTGCGATCAGGAGTTTGTAAAAGGAAGTACTATAAGGATAATGCCCGATGTCCATGCTGGTATAGGCTGCACTATCGGCACAACGATGACAATATCGGATAAGCTAGTGCCGAATTTAGTAGGGGTAGACATAGGTTGTGGCATAGAAACTATAAAATTAAAGCAGAAAGAGATTGACTTTAAGAAGCTAGATGAAATAATCTAATTAAAATGATTTAGCTTGTAGAAAAAACAAAGATATGGAAAGAGCAAGGTTGAGCGTTGGAACTTTGGGAGGCGGGAATCACTTCATAGAAGTCAATAAGGATAAAGAAGGTTCTTTATACTTAGTCGTTCACTCTGGAAGCAGGCATTTGGGAAAACAGGTTGCAGAATATTATCAAAAACGGGGCTATGAGGAACTTAAAGCTAAAGGCGGCTCTGAAAAGATAAGTAAACATTTAGCTTATGTAGAGGGTAAGAGTTATAGGGATTATCTAAATGACATGAGAATAGTTCAGAAATATGCAGAATACAATCGCAAGGCTATTGTCGACGAAATTATAAATAGGATGGGATTTGATATAGAAGAGCAGTTTACAACCATACACAATTATATAGATCTGGATAACATGATTTTAAGAAAAGGGGCTATTTCTGCTCAGAAAGGCGAAAAAGTGCTAATTCCTATCAATATGCGGGATGGAAGCCTCATATGTATCGGAAAAGGCAATAAGGACTGGAATTACTCCGCACCCCATGGAGCGGGAAGAATAATGAGCAGGCGGCAGGCTAAAAAAAACATTAGCTTAGAAGAGTTTAAAAAATCGATGGAGGGAATATATAGCACCTCGGTCAACAGATCCACTTTAGACGAATGCGCCTTAGCCTATAAGCCGATGGAAGAGATAATAAGGAATATACATGATACGGTTGAAATTGTAGATATCATAAAACCTATCTATAACTTTAAAGCTGCTGGTTAATGCACAATGAATAATTTCAAGCTAGCTAAGGAGATTAAGCGTGAGACTTTTGTGGTATTAAATATATAAGATAGACTGAATAATATATCGAGGAGGAGATAGCTTATGCCCAGATATGATTTTAAATGTAAAGATTGCGATGAAATGTTCGAAGTTTCACTATCTATCGAGGAAAAAGAATCTGCAAAGATTTTATGCCCTAAATGTCAATCGGAGGATACCTTACAAATATTTAATGTTATGGACATAAATACGAAATCTTCGTCTAATGCTAGTGCACCGGCCTGTGGTGCTAATTGT
>CALGOY010000210.1 GCA_937960725.1 uncultured Bacillota bacterium | reverse complement strand
TTGAATGTATATTTTATGGCTTGAAGGCATTGCTATATGGATTGCCAGTATCCATAATAATCACCTATCTTATCTACAGAAGCATAAATGAAGGGGTTGACATGGCATTTTATCTGCCTGTAAAAGGTATATTAATAAGCATTTTAAGCGTGTTTTTAGTGGTGTTTATAAGCATGATGTATTCCATGAGCAAGATTCGAAATGAAAATATATTGGATGCATTGAAAAATGAGAATTTATAACAGGGGATAACACATTCCCCTGTTTATTTTATTTATATTTTTTATATAAGCAGCAGGCTAACGGCCATAACTATCATTCCCCCTATCACCCCGTAGATAGAGATATGGGCTTCATCGTATTCTTTAGCAGACGGAAGCAGTTCATCCAGGGATATAAAAACCATAATACCCGCTACTGCGGCAAATAGTATTCCAAAGACAACGTCATTGAAGAAGTTCATTAGCAGCAGATAACCGATAATTGCTCCAAGGGGCTCCGACAGACCGGACAGGAAGGACAGGCCAAAAGCTTTCTTCTTATCCCCAGTTGCATAGTATATCGGAATAGCTACAGCAATTCCTTCAGGAATATTGTGTATAGCTACGGCTACTGTAATAGCAATTCCTAGGGAAGGATCCTTCATAGCCGAAGTGAAAGTAGCTAGTCCTTCAGGGAAGTTGTGGATGGCTATGGCGAGGGCGGTAAGAGTACCCATGCGCATTAATTGGTCTTCTTTAATTCTTTCTCCAGGATTTGGGAGATTTTCAACTTTTGCAAAATCGTGAGGGTTTTCTTCGGAGGGGACAAGCCGATCTATAAGTCCTATTAGAAACATTCCGGCAAAGAAAGCGGTCACATTAACCCAGGGGCCGATAGTTTCTCCTAAGGCTCCAATTAAGGTATCTTGGGCTTCTACAAAAATCTCTATCATGGATACATAGAGCATGACCCCGGCTGAAAAGCCTAGTGCAAAGGAGAGAAATTTTGTATTAGTTTTTCTAGTAAAAAAAGTAAGCAAACTACCAATTCCTGTGGCTAAACCCGCAATCAAGGTTAGGGAAAAGGCAAGGAGTATATTTTGTATATCCATACTATATACAACCCCCATTCATTTATCTAAACAATTTTAAAAGGGTATTTAACCGTATACTCATATATATTAATTACCCATTATTACCTGATGTTAATCATAAAAAGAGAAGCTAGCACAAGTGCTTATATCTAATTAAACTTTTTTATTTTTTGGAGGCCATGATTTTTCCTGAAGCATCTTTTCTTCAGCAACTTTGATAAAGTCCATAATAAATGGTAGTTTGAGTTTAGCGCCATTTAGTAAAAAACAAAAAATAACTTGACCGATAACCATTAAAAAAGTATAAAAAAAGTATTGACAAAAGCAAAGAAGGCTGGTATTATAGTCAGTAAATTTAAATCGTGCATTTAGAAGGAAGTGTACCTAGGGTTCCGCCGTTTATAATTAAACGGGTCAGTGACCGAGCGGTACAAGGCGCTTTAAAGAGCGTTACACCGTGGGTATAAAAGACCCGGCGGCAGGTTTCTTCTAAAGAAGGGGTCTGTTGTCGGGCATTATTATAGCCGCTGATTTATAATAATACTGACAACAGTATAATAATTCATATAGCAATACATAGCATAAAACAACTCAATGTAATAATATATAAAATATACAGTGCAATGTAACAAAGAAAATATATAGATGCGGATTTATACATAATTATACTACAAATTATATATAAAGTTAAATTCGATGACGGAGACAGAAGATCCTTCTCAGCCATCTTCAGCGAGCCGGTGGGTGGTGCGAACCGGTGGGCGGTTGGATTGTATGCTCACTCCCGAGAATTAAGCCTGAAAGAGGATTTCCTTAGGCAGGAATTTCCTTTAGTAGGGCTTAACGTGAGGTCACGTTACAGGCCAGGGTTTGATAGAACCTGATGAGACCTACATCGCGAGGTGTAGGTGAAGCTGGGTGGTACCACGAAAGGAACCTTTCGTCCCTGCATAGGGATGAAAGGTTTTTTTGTATTATGGGACGAGGAGGTGAAGGGGATGAAAATGCTGGGGGCACAGGCTCTAGTTAAAGGGCTAGAAGCGGAAGGTGTGGAGATAGTCTTCGGCTATCCGGGAGCGGCCATAATGCAGGTATACGATGTCCTTAGGGATTCTAATATTCATCACGTACTAGTCCGAAATGAACAGGGAGCAGCCCATGCAGCTAGCGGCTATGCCCGGGTTACTGGAAAAGTTGGGGTATGTATATCTACATCAGGTCCTGGGGCTACCAACTTAATTACTGGCATTGCCACTGCATATATGGACTCTATCCCTATAGTAGCTATAACAGGGCAAGTACCTCTATCCATGGTGGGCCGCGATGTATTTCAAGAAGTAGATATTACGGGTGCTACAGAACCCTTTACTAAATACAGTTATCTAGTGAAAGATCCCAATGATATTCCCCAGATTGTTAAGGAAGCTTTCTACATTGCCTCCACAGGAAGGCCGGGTCCCGTGCTTATTGACCTCCCTAAAGATGTGGCGGCAAGCACAATTGATTACCGAGAGCCTGGTCCGGTTTTCATAAGGAGTTATAGACCCACCTATATGGGGCATCCCGGGCAGGTTAAAAGGGTAGCTAAAGCTATAGTAGAAAGCAAACGTCCCGTTATATGTGTAGGAGGTGGCTGTATAACCAGTAGTGCTAGCCCTGAGATTATAGAGCTGGCCGAAAGGATAAAAGCGCCGGTGGCCAGTACCTTGATGGGAATAGGGGCTTTTCCGTCAGGGCATAAGCTGTATCTGGGGATGCTGGGTCAGCACGGAATCTACGCTGCAAACCGGGCGATAAATGAAGCGGACCTTTTGATAGTGCTGGGAGCGCGGATGGGGGATAGGGCTGTAGTTAAACCAGATAAATTCGGCCAAGGAGCCATAGTTGTACACATAGATATCGATCCTGCCGAAATCGGAAAAAATGTTGGCACCAACATCCCTATAGTAGGGGATATAAAAACAACCCTAAGAGAGCTGCTAAAAAAAGATATAGATAGGAATGATTGGGGATGGCTGTCTAAGGTAGAAAAGTGGAAGAAGGTACGGTTGGGCGTAGGTGAATGTAATGATGGATTAAATCCAATGGAAGTGATAGAAGCCCTCGCTGCACAAGCTCCAAAGGATGCTATTCTTGTTACCGATGTAGGCCAGCATCAAATTTGGGCAGGAAGATACTATCCAGTGGAGCAGCCTAGGACTTTCCTTACATCAGGAGGGCTGGGAACCATGGGCTATGGGCTTCCAGCGGCTATAGGGGCAAAGCTGGGGCAGCCGGATAAGCAGGTGATGCTGATTACAGGAGACGGAAGCTTGCAGATGAATCTGGCGGAGCTGGCTACCATGGTTCAGGAGAAAGCGGCAGTAAAGATTTTGCTGTTTAATAATCATCATCTAGGCATGGTTAGAGAGCTTCAACAGCATCAGCTGGGAGAGCGTTATTATCAAACCCGCATGGAATGCAATCCCGATTTTGTAAAACTGGCGGCAGCCTATGGCATAGAAGCCTTTAGGGTAGAGAATAGCGACGAGATCGACGAAGCAATTAAAAGGCTTCTAGAGCACGATGGACCAATTATCGGGGAATTTATGATAGATCCGATGGCCAACGTATTTCCAGTTAGCAGGGGTGATAAAGATGAAGCACATATTAGGCGTATTAGTTGAAAATAGACCAGGCGTTTTATCTAAGGTTTCGGGCCTTTTTAGCCGCAGGGGATTTAATATAGAGAGCCTGGCGGTAGGTATAACTGAAAACCCTGATATATCGAGGATGACCATAGTAGTTGATGGGGATGATTATACGGTTGAGCAGGTGACAAAACAGCTCAATAAGCTCATCGATGTCATCAAAGTGGCCAATATAGGGAGAGAGTCGGTCATTAGGGAATTGGCTCTCATAAAGGTAAAAGCCACTTCAGCCACTAGGAATGAAATTATTGAGATTGCCAACATATTTAGAGCTAATATAGTAGATATTAGCAAGAATTATCTTACTATTGAGATTACTGGGGATAGTGAGAAAATTGCAGCCTTGGAGGATATGCTTAGGGACTTTGGTATTAAGGAAATGGTGCGAACCGGTGCCATTGCTATTGACCGGGGTAGCAAGATGATAAAATACGATGAGGATAAGGAGGAAAAATAAAATGGCAAAGCTATATTACGATCAAGATTGTAACCTAGAATTACTAATGGGGAAAAAGGTAGCTGTCATAGGATATGGTAGTCAGGGCCATGCCCATGCTCTTAATCTGAAGGACAGTGGAGTAGATGTAAGGGTAGGCCTGTATAAGGGAAGTAAATCCTGGGAAGTTGCTGAAAAAGATGGCCTGAGGGTGCTGGAAGTTGCCGAGGCGGCCAAAGAAGCAGACTTTATTATGATACTTACTCCAGACGAGACTCAGCCCCAAATATATAAAGAAAGCATAGAGCCTAACCTGGAAGAGGGCAACGGCCTTATATTTGCCCATGGATTTAACATCCACTACGGTCAGATTCAGCCGCCGGAGTACGTAGATGTGTTTATGGTTGCACCGAAAGGACCAGGCCATACTGTAAGAAGCCAATATCTAGAAGGAAAAGGGGTTCCCTGCCTTGTGGCGGTGCATCAGGATTATACTGGAAGAGCCAAAGATTATGCTCTTGCCTATGCTAAAGGCATCGGGGGTTCCAGGGCTGGGATACTAGAGACCACGTTTAAAGAGGAAACTGAAACAGACCTATTCGGAGAACAGGCAGTTCTATGCGGAGGAGTATCCGAGCTTATAAAAGCAGGATTTGAAACCCTGGTAGAAGCCGGCTATCAGCCAGAGAGCGCATATTTTGAATGCCTCCATGAAATGAAGCTGATAGTAGACCTGATGTACCAGGGAGGACTATCCTTTATGAGGTATTCCATCAGCAATACGGCCGAATACGGGGATTATTCCGTAGGAAAGCGAATTATTACTGAGGAAACACGAAAAGAGATGAAGAAGGTTCTCCAGGAAATCCAGGATGGAACTTTCGCCAAAAACTGGATATTAGAAAACCAGGCTAATAAAGTTTCCCTCTATGCCCGCCGCAAAAAGGAACAGGAGCATCAGATAGAAAAGGTAGGAAAAGAGCTTAGGAAGATGATGCCTTGGATTGAGGATAAAACAGTTTAACGTAAAAAATTTGGAGAAAACTGCCCCCACAGTTTTCTCCAAATCACTGCAAATACTTTAGCTATATTAATAGTTATATATCCAATAGACTATTATAACAATGAAGTTAATCTATCGCAAGGCATTAAATTACACGCTAAAGCAAACGAAAATATAACTTGCGTCAAGGAAATATCAAGAATATTGGGAATGTTAAAAATATAACAAAAATATTCCTGCTATATGAGATAAAGTTAAGCTGTAATTGCTAAAGGATAACACGGTGTTTGCTGTGGGGTTTGTTATAAGAGTAAAAGGGGTGAAAACAATGTCAAAAAGAATATATATTTTTGACACCACTTTGAGAGATGGGGAGCAGTCCCCTGGAATTAGTTTGAATGTCCATGAAAAGCTGGAGATTGCGGCCCAGCTGGAAAGGCTTAATGTAGATGCTATAGAAGCTGGATTTCCTATAGCTTCAAAAGGGGATTTTGAAGCTGTAAAGACCATAGCCCAGAATATCCGCAAGCCTGTTATCGTAGCGCTGGCCAGGGCAGTTAAGCAGGATATTGATACAGCATGGGAAGCCCTGCAGTATGCTGCAAGGCCTAGGATTCATACCTTTATTGCTACCTCTGATATCCACATGGAATATAAGCTGAAGATGAAGCCTGAAGAGGTATTGGAAAAAATATATGAGATGGTTTCCTATGCTAAATCCCTGTGTCCAGATGTAGAGTTTTCCCCCGAGGATGCTTCCAGAACCCGGCCGGAATTTCTATATAAAGCTTTAGAAACGGCTATCAAAGCTGGAGCTACGGTGGTGAACATCCCTGATACCGTGGGCTACTCTACTCCCCAGGAGTTTGGAGGCCTTATCCGCTCCATAAGGGAGAACGTAGCTGGAATTGAAGATGTCATTATAAGCGTTCACTGCCATGATGATTTGGGGTTGGCGGTTAGCAATTCCTTGGCCGCCATAGAGAACGGGGCCCTTCAGGTAGAGTGTACCATTAACGGATTAGGAGAGAGGGCGGGCAATGCTTCCCTAGAGGAAATAGTGATGGCCCTTAAGACCCGCCAGGACTACTACGGCTGCACTACAGGAATTGTGACAGAGCAAATCTATAGGACCAGCAGGCTAGTAAGCCATCTGACTGGCTATGAAGTTCAGCCCAACAAGGCTATTACTGGGGCCAATGCCTTTGCTCACGAGTCGGGAATTCATCAGCACGGGGTACTGAGCAATAGACAGACCTATGAAATTATGACCCCAGAATCTATTGGGCTGAAGAAGAGCCAGATAGTCCTTGGCAAACACTCAGGGCGCCATGCCTTTGAGGAGCATCTGAAGGAGATGGGCTATATCGATTTAAGCCCAGAGAAAATCAACGAGGCTTTTGAAAAGTTTAAAGATTTGGCCGACAAGAAGAAATATGTACTCGATCGGGATATAGAGGCATTGATTAATGAAAAAGTAGTGGCAGTACCTGCCACTTACGAGCTGGAGTATTTCCACATATCCAGCGGCAATACGCTAATATCTACTTCTACCGTAAGGCTTAGAAAGGATGAAGAAATTATAGAGGAAGCAGCCTGTGGAGACGGGCCTGTTGATGCTACTTTTAAAGCTATCGACAGGGCCACGGGCTTAGAAGTCAACCTTAAAGAATATTTCTTACGGGCTGTTACCAGCGGCAAGGATGCCTTGGGAGAGGTTACCGTAAAGATTAGCAAAAATGGGGATATATTCATTGGGCGAGGTATAAGCACTGATGTTATAGAAGCTAGTGCCAAAGCCTATGTAAATGCTATCAACAAAATGCTATATGAAACGGAGGGATGCTAAATTGGGAATTTAAAGAAAGTAGATAAAGTATTTATATATGATACCACCCTTAGGGATGGAGCGCAGGCGGAGGGTATCTCCTTTACGGTAAAAGATAAGTTGAGGATTGTTGAAAAACTGGATTATCTAGGGGTGGATTATATTGAGGCGGGAAATCCCGGCTCTAACCCCAAGGACATTGAATTTTTCCGAAGGGTAAAAAATATTAAACTCAACCATGCTACCCTTACGGCTTTCGGAAGTACCCGCAGGCCGAATATAAAGGCAGAGGAGGATATGAATCTTAAAGCCCTATTATCTGCTGGAACAAAAGCGGTGGCGGTATTCGGAAAGAGCTGGGATTTCCACGTGACGGATATTCTCCGAACTACGTTGGAAGAAAACTTACAGATGATATATGATACCATCTTCTATCTAAAAAAGCACGGCAAGGAAGTAATATTTGATGCAGAACATTTCTTTGACGGATACAAAGCCAATCCAGATTATGCTTTGAAAACCTTGGAGGCTGCGGCCGATGCAGGGGCTGACTGGCTGGTTCTGTGCGATACTAACGGCGGAAGCTTTCCAACGGAAATTGCCGATATTACCAAGCGGGTATGTAAGCAATTCCAAGTATCTGTAGGAATCCACTGCCATAATGATGGGGGAATGGCGGTGGCCAACTCCATAATGGCGGTGGAAAGCGGGGCAGTTCAGGTGCAGGGTACTTTCAATGGGTATGGGGAGCGGTGTGGTAATGCCAATCTATGCACCATCATCCCCAACCTGCAGCTGAAGCAGGGCAAGGAATGCATTCCTAAAGATAGGATGAGAGAGCTGACGCAAATCTCTAGATATATAAGCGAACTGGCCAATCTTCCCCACGACGAGAGGCAGCCTTATGTAGGAAATAGCGCTTTTGCCCACAAGGGGGGTATGCACATAGATGCGGTTCATAAAAACAGCTCCTCCTTTGAGCATATCCCTCCCGAAGAAGTGGGCAACGAGAGGCGAATCCTCATGTCTGAAGTATCGGGAAGAAGCACTATACTGAGCAAGATACAGAAGGTAGCCCCCTGGGTGGATAAAGAATCGAAGGAGACTAAGATGATAATTGACAAACTCAAGCAACTGGAGTATGAGGGTTACCAGTTTGAAGGAGCAGAGAGTTCTTTTGAGCTGATGATCCGCAGAGCTTTAGGGAAAACTTTAAACTTCTTTGAGGTAAAGGACTTCAGGGTGCTATGCGAAGAACACTGGCAAAATGACTATAACGCCACTGCAATGCTCAAGGTAAAGGTTGATGGAATTGAGGAAACCGTAGCAGCAGAAGGAGATGGACCGGTAAATGCACTGGATAAGGCGCTGCGGAAGGCTTTGGAGATATTCTATCCAGAGCTTAAGAAGATGAGGCTTGTCGATTATAAAGTTAGGGTTCTTGATTCTACGCTGGCTACAGCAGCTAAAGTTAGGGTCCACATCGAATCTACCGATGGACAGAGGGTGTGGGGCACCGTAGGTGTATCCACAAATATTATAGAAGCCAGCTGGGATGCCCTAGTAGATTCTATCGAATATTTCCTATATTTAAATGCTGAGAAGGAAGAAAGCAAACCAAAGGCTAAGACTAAGTCTTCGTAAATAGGGAGCTTCAGAAGGGAGAGGAGAAAATATGGGAATGACGATGACACAAAAAATACTGGCAGCCAGTGCAGGATTGGATAAGGTTAGACCAGGGCAGCTAATCATGGCAAAATTGGACTTGGTACTGGGTAACGACGTAACCAGCCCAGTTGCAATAAAAGAGTTTAGAAAGATAGGGGCACAAAAAGTTTTCGATACCAAGAAGGTAGCTATAGTTCCGGATCACTTTACCCCTAATAAGGATATAAAGTCAGCGGAGCAGTGTAAATTCATCCGGGAGTTTGTCCGGGAAATGGATATAGAAAATTATTTTGAAGTAGGGGAGATGGGCATAGAGCATGCCCTGATCCCCGAAAAGGGCTTGGCAGTTCCGGGGGACGTAATTATAGGGGCGGACTCCCATACCTGTACCTATGGGGCTTTAGGGGCTTTCTCCACAGGAGTTGGAAGTACCGATATGGCCGCTGCCATGGCCACTGGGGAGGCCTGGTTTAAGGTTCCAGAGGCCATTAAAATTGTGCTCAAAGGCAAGCTCCCCCGATGGGTAAGCGGAAAGGACGTAATACTCCACATCATTGGGATGATAGGGGTAGACGGAGCCCTCTACCAATCTATGGAATACACTGGGGAGGGAGTAGCAGAACTATCCATGGATGACCGCTTTACCATAGCCAACATGGCTATTGAGGCGGGAGCTAAAAATGGAATTTTTGAAGTGGACGAGAAAACTTTGGAATATGTAAAGGAACATTCAAATAAAGATTATACTGTATATAAGGCAGACGAAGATGCAGAGTACAATAGGGTAATTGAAATTAACCTGTCTGAACTGAGGCCGACGGTGGCATTCCCCCATCTGCCGGAGAATACTAGAACTATAGATGAAGTAGGGGATATCCCAGTAGATCAGGTGGTAATAGGCTCCTGCACCAACGGCAGGATAGAAGATTTAAGGGCGGCGGCAGAAGTTTTGAAGGGAAGAAAGGTCCACAAGGGAGTTAGGACGATTATATTCCCAGCTACTCAGCAGATATATCTGCAGGCCATGAGGGAAGGGCTTTTGGAGATATTCATAGAAGCCGGAGCCGCAGTCAGCACCCCGACCTGTGGTCCTTGTCTAGGAGGCCATATGGGAATCCTGGCCAAGGGAGAGCGGGCTGTAGCAACTACCAATAGGAATTTTGTAGGAAGAATGGGCCATCCAGAGAGCGAAGTTTATCTGGCCAGTCCTGCAGTGGCAGCGGCTTCAGCTGTCGCTGGTAAGATAGCATCCCCAGAGGAGGTAGTAAAATGATTCAAGGTAAGGTAATAAAATACGGAGACAATATTGATACCGACGTTATAATCCCAGCTAGGTATCTCAATACTAGCGATCCAAAGGAATTGGCACAGCACTGTATGGAAGATCTGGACAAAGATTTTGTTAAGAAAGTCCAGAAGGGTGATATAATGGTGGCAGGGAAAAATTTCGGCTGCGGCTCTTCCAGGGAGCACGCTCCCATTGCCATCAAGGCATCCGGCATATCCTGCGTGATTGCAGAAACCTTTGCCCGAATTTTCTACCGAAACGCCATTAATATAGGTCTGCCCATCATGGAATGTCCTGAGGCAGCCCGGGATATTGAAGATGGTGATATAGTATCGGTGGATGTATATAGCGGAGTCATCACCAATATTACTAAGAACAAGACCTATCAAGGAACTCCATTTCCTGAATTTATGCAGGATATCATAAAAGCTGGAGGACTTATGAATTACGTAAAAGGGAGGGTAAGCAAATGATAAATATTGCCCTCATCCCAGGGGATGGGATTGGACCGGAAGTCATAGAGCAAGCTAAGAAGGTATTGAGCGCCATTTCCCGGAAATATAATGTGGAATTCAATTATACAGAAGTATTGCTGGGAGGGGTCGCCCTGGATAAGACCGGGGTGCCCCTGCCTGAGGAGACTGTTGAAGTATGTAAACAAAGCGACGCGGTTTTACTTGGGGCAGTGGGGGGAGAAAAATGGGATAACCTGCCCGGGCATTTGAGGCCAGAGGCGGGCCTTCTCGGTATCCGCAAAGCCCTAGAGGTGTTTGCCAACCTTCGTCCTGCTATATTATTTCCCCAGCTCAAGGAAGCATCGACCCTAAAGCCAGAAGTGCTGGGCGACGGGCTTAATATTATGGTAGTGAGAGAGCTGACCGGGGATGTATATTTTGGAGAGAAGAAGCGGGAAGGCGAAGGAAAAGATATGAAAGCTTGGGACACCATGATATATTCCGTAGCTGAGGTGGAGAGGATTGCAAGGAAGGCCTTCGAAATTGCCCGCGGAAGAAACAAAAAGCTGACCTCCGTTGATAAAGCCAATGTACTGGAAAGCTCTAGGCTGTGGAGAGAGACCGTATGCAAGGTGGCAGAAGAATATCCAGACGTTGAGCTAAACCACATGTATGTAGACAATGCTGCTATGCAGCTTATACGAAATCCCAAGCAGTTTGATGTAATCGTTACCAGCAATATGTTTGGAGATATTTTAAGCGATGAAGCTTCTATGCTGACTGGCTCTTTGGGAATGCTACCTTCTGCCAGCTTAGGGGAGGGCAGCTTAGGACTTTATGAACCAGTTCACGGCTCAGCACCCGATATTGCGGGGCAGGATAAGGCTAATCCAATTGCTACTATAATGAGTGCAGCTATGATGCTGAGATACAGCCTAAATATGGAGGAAGGAGCTGCCGATATAGAGCGGGCTATTACAAAAGTTTTAGATGAGGGATACAGAACGGCTGATATTATGCAGCCGGGGATGACCTTGGTAGGCACTGAAAAGATGGGGGATCTGATTGCTGAATATGTGTTAAGTTCAGAGGAGTAGTCGGCATCGAGCAGGGCGTCAAATTATGATGGAGGTATATAGATGAGATTAAGCAGCAGAGGAATAAGGATATATTATGTTGATAGGAAAAGATTCATTCTTCTGCTCACGCTAATATTTGTATTTTTACTTTTGCTTACCCTGGTTTTGTCCCAGGGTCAGCTTGAATTGTATCAACACTATTATATAAGAGATTTTGATGCCGAGCATTTATCCATATATTTTGAAACCGGGTATAAGGAAGGTATTCCTTGGTACTATCTTGCAGCCATAGATCGGGCGGAACGGGTTCCGGATAGGGAGATAAGCTATGAGAGATGCAAAAAAATTGCCAGCTACTTAAAAGGGCTAGAAGAAAAAAAGGAAGCGGAGGATATTTTTCAGCGATTAAAAGCCTACAGGTACAGGACCGATAGGAAATTTTATAGAAGGCTAAGGGCTGAATTAGCAAAAATGGATTATCTCATTTCTATATATGAAGATAAGGTATTTCCAATAGAGCCGGGCTATGATTATGATTATTCCGATGGATATGGGGAGCCTCGAAGCTATGGAGGGGATAGGAGCCATGAGGGAATCGATATAATGTGTTCCATAGGAACCCCCCTGGTATCGGTATGCGATGGGATAGTGGAGAAGATGGGATGGCTGGAGCTGGGAGGCTGGCGGATTGGAATACGGGGCGAGGATGGTATATACTATTATTACGCCCATTTATCGGAATATAGAGAAGGGCTGCAAGAAGGGGATAAGGTAAAGAAGGGTGAATTAATCGGATATGCAGGAGATACGGGATATGGCCCTGAGGGAACCACGGGACAGTTTCTTCCCCACCTCCATTTTGGAATGTACGAAAGAGAAGGCTTTGCAAATCGCGGGGAGCGGGCAGTCAACCCCTTCCCCTTTTTAAAAGCTTGGGAGAGAAATTCTATTAAACAAGGATGATTATTTGGGGGGTAGATATGCAGATGATGGATATTATTAAAGGAAGACGGACTATTCGAAAGTATCAGCAGAAGAAAATTGACCGGGCTATTTTAGAAGATTTAGTGGATGGAGCGAGGCTAGCCCCCTCGGCAGCTAATCGGCAGCCTTTGGAATACCTAGTTATAGATGAGCCTGAGCTGCTGGATAAGGTATTTGAAACCCTGAGCTGGGCAGCTTATATTAGTCCAGAGGGCAATCCAAAGGAAGGAGAAAAACCGGTAGCATATATTATTGTACTAATCAATAAAGAAGTAGGGGTATCAAATCCCCATAAAGACTGCGGAGCGGCAATACAAAATATTCTATTAGGGGCCTACTCCTATGGTATAGGTACTTGCTGGATTGGATCAGTAAACCGCAAAAAGCTTAGAGAAAATCTATCTATTCCGGATAAGTATGAGATTGATGATGTAGTTGCATTAGGATATCCTGCAGAGGAGTCAGTATGGGAGGAAGAGAAGGGCTCTATTAAATACTACAAAGATGAGAATAAAGTACTGCACGTTCCCAAGAGGAAATTGGAAGATATTATGCATTTTAATGAAATATGAGTAATATAATAGTGTTTCAGTAACCTTCGCTCAGACAGTTGGAGCCGCTTTTTTCCGCTTCGTAAACAAGCCCAATGGATTTTTGGAGAAATATTTTGCACGGCCATAATGCAAAAAGTTGATTTTTTAGTATTGAAGGAGGAGAAAAGGTTGATAAGCGATAGGGTAAAAAAAGGTTTTGAAAAGGCACCCCACAGATCCCTTTTCAAAGCCATGGGATATACAGATGAAGAGTTGGCAAAGCCCCTCATAGGAATAGTTAACGCCCATAGCGAAATAGTTCCCGGGCATGTCCATTTAAATACGATTGCCGAGGCTGTTAAAGCCGGGGTCCGAATGGCGGGGGGAACTCCCATAGAGTTTCCTTCAATCGGGGTATGCGATGGGATTGCTATGAACCATATAGGAATGAAATATTCGCTGGCATCCCGGGAGCTCATTGCCGACAGCATAGAGGCTATGGCCATGGCCCATGGTTTTGATGGGCTAGTTTTAATCCCCAACTGTGATAAAATTGTGCCGGGAATGTTGATGGCTGCTGCTAGGCTCAATATTCCTTCTATAGTAATAAGCGGTGGACCGATGCTGGCTGGGAAGAAAAATGGCAGCGTATTGGATCTAAATTCTACCTTTGAAGGGGTAGGGGCTATCAGCGCAAACAAGATTACCGAAGAACAACTAAGGCAAATTGAAGAGGAGGCCTGCCCTGGCTGCGGTTCTTGCTCCGGTATGTTTACAGCCAATTCTATGAACTGCTTAACAGAGGCTTTGGGAATGGGGCTGCCCGGCAATGGGACAATTCCAGCAGTGTACGCAGCGAGAATAAGGTTGGCTAAAAAAGCCGGAGTTCAAATTATGAAGTTGGTCGAAAAGAATATATGTCCTAGGGATATCATGACTGCTGAGGCTTTTGAAAATGCCTTGAGGGTAGACATGGCCCTTGGATGTTCTACTAATTCTGTCTTGCATCTAACTGCTATTGCACATGAGGCGGGTATAGAGATTAACCTAGATATGATAAATGAGCTAAGCAGTACCACTCCTAATTTATGCAGATTGAGCCCCGCTGGCCCTTACCATGTAGAGGATTTGTATGCCGCTGGGGGCGTGCAGGCTGTTATGAAAGAGCTGTCTAAGAAGGATTTGCTCCACTTAGATTTGATGACCGTTACGGGCAAAACCATAGGGGAGAATATCCGGGATGCTAAAATTTTAGATGAAAATGTAATAAGACCCATAGACAATCCCTATAGCGAAACCGGTGGAATTGCGGTGCTTAGGGGAAATCTAGCCCCCGATGGAGCAGTAGTGAAAAGGGCAGCTGTGGCTCCGGAGATGATGGTACATGAAGGTCCGGCCCGGGTGTTTAATTCGGAAGAAGAAGCTTTTGAAGCTATCCTAGGAGGCAAGATTCAAAAAGGGGATGTAGTTGTTATCCGATACGAAGGCCCCAAAGGCGGCCCAGGTATGAAGGAAATGCTATCTCCTACATCAGCTATAGCTGGAATGGGATTGGATAAAGATGTTGCTTTACTGACAGACGGGCGATTCTCAGGAGCTACCCGTGGAGCCTCCATAGGGCATATTTCCCCAGAAGCTGCGGAAGGGGGGCCCATCGCTGTGGTACAGGATGGAGATATAATATCTATAAATATACACGAGGGGCAGCTGAATATAAAAATAAGCCCTGAGGAGTTGAAGAAAAGATTAGAGAAGTGGAAGGCGCCGGAACCTAATATAAAAAGTGGATATCTTTGTAGATATGCTCGTTTGGTTACTTCGGCCAGCACAGGGGCTATACTGAAATGATATGTTTATTTAGTATAGCGTGACCGTGTTGGACGACCGGCCCAGTGAAGTGGGCGGCCGATCCCACGAACAG
>CALGOY010000209.1 GCA_937960725.1 uncultured Bacillota bacterium | reverse complement strand
TTTAATTTTCTAACATTGCCTTTGTGGGTAAAAGCTCCATATTCTAACTTCATATCCCTCACCTCTACGACCTTTTTAGCCTCTAGTGGAGGCTATCCAGGTACCCTCTCTTTAATTGCCCGCAGGCCCCTTGTATATCTTGTCCAAGCTCCCTCCTCCTGGTCACTTGGAGACCTCTTGCCTTAAGGGTATCGATAAATTTGCAGATCTGCTCTTCGTCGCTCCTAGTAAAATCCCCACCTTCAATCTCATTTATCGGAATAACGTTTACATGACAGGGAAATCCCTTTAGTCTTTCTGCTAATTCCGCAGCGTTTTCCAAGCTATCGTTTATTCCTTGGACTAAGGAGTATTCGAAGGTTACCCTTCGCCCAGTTTTTTCAAAATATTCTTTAGCAGCATCGATGATCTCCGATACCCCATAAGCCGACGCTACGGGCATAAGCATCTTTCGAATATTATCATTGGGTGCATGGAGAGATATAGATAGGGTTAGTGGAATATTTTCCTCTGCTAATTTTCTAATACCAGGCACAAGTCCGCAAGTAGACAAAGTCATATTGCGATAGCTCATATTCCAGCCTTCTGAATCATGAAGAAGCTTTAAAAATTTGATAGTATTGTCATAATTATCTAGGGGTTCTCCACTGCCCATCAACACTATATTTCTAATCCACCGTTTATTTGCAGGACCTAAGTCCTTATTAGCCTGCAAAACTTGAGCTAACATCTCCCCAGGCTCCAGATTTCGAATCAGGCCCTGCCTTGTTGATTCGCAGAATCTACATCCCATCCTGCAGCCCACCTGGGTTGACAAGCACATGGTATAGCCATAGTGATATTTCATTATAACCCCTTCTATTATATTACGATCGGGCAGCAAAAACAAATATTTTCTGGTGTCATCATACTGGGATGTTAGCTTCTTAATAATTTTTACACCGCCTATATAATACCGGGCTGAAAGCTTTTCTTTTAAGGCTTTTGGAATATCCGTCATATCTTCAAAATTAGAAGCACCCTTATAAAGCCATTTAAAAATTTGCTTAGCTCTGAAGGGCTTTTCGTCAAAGGATTTTACAACGGCTTTTATTTCTTCTAAACTCAAGTTAAGCAAATTTTCCTTATTATGATTATGCATTTTATTCTTTCCTCCTCATTCTAGCAATAAAAAAGCCATCCAGCCCATCCCGCCCTGGAGTTAGCCTTATCATTCCAGGCTCTTCAATTCGGCTTTTAAAGTAGCCGGGAACTTCATCGGTAAAGTCATCCAGCACAAAATCGGAAAATTCATCTAGAAATCTGTTTATAATCTTTTCGTTCTCATCGGAATTAATAGTGCAAGTGCTATATACTAGTATCCCGCCAGGCTTTACATAGCGGGAGCAAGTAGAGATAATATCCCACTGCAGAGCAGCCAAGGAGCTTAGCTTCTCCGGGGTAATTTTTAGGATAATATCCGGCTTGTTATGGGCAACGCCCAATCCTGAACAAGGGGCATCGATCAGTACCCTATCAAAATATTTTTCCAAATCAGGCCTAAACGACCGGGCATCCTGCTCCTGTGCATTTATAATATTTGCTCCCATCCGCTTGCAATTTCGCTTTATCAATTCTATTCTATGGGGATGTATATCCCAAGCATATATCTTCCCTCGATTTTCCATCAGCTCTGCCATATGGATTGCTTTTCCTCCAGGGGCACTGCATGCATCTAATATAAACTCCTCTTTTTGGGGATTCACAATATGGCTAACCAGCATGGAGCTCTCCCCTTGTACTGTAAATAGCCCTTGTTTATACAAAGGGTTGTCCCCGATATTGCCCACAGACTGAATTCTTAAAGCTTCTTCAAGATACAGCCCGTTTTTTACCTCAGCCCCCATGCTTCGCAGCTCATTAGCCAGTTGCTCTTTGCTTATGGCAGATCTGTTGACGCGAATAGTTATACTTCTATCCACCGAATCTACATCGGTCATCTGCTTCACCATATCGTCTCCATAATCAGTTCTCCATTTTTCTATGAGCCAACTAGGAAATGCTGGGATATTTTGTTTAATCAATTTATCTTTATTTCGCACTATATTCCTCAAAACGCCGTTGACGAAACCCACTAAATATTTGGGAGCATATTTTTTACATAGCTTCACTGCTTCATTACAAGCTGCCGAATCGGGGATTCTATCTAGATATAGAATTTGGTAGCAACCCATTCTAAGTATATTTTCCACCCATGGATTAGCACGCTTTAATTTTGCAAACTGCTTTAAAGTTTTGTCTATGCTTATCTGGTTCTCCAAGGTCCCATAAACCAGCTGGGTAGCTAGACGGGCATCCCTTTCATCTAATTTTGCCCTATCTAAATGTTGTTTTAAGCTAATGTTAACATATTTGCTATCTGCATTTACTTCCTTTAAAACTTTTAAAGCTATCTCTCGTGCTTTGCTCATAATTTCCTCCATTCAAAAAAGGGCTGTTTAAGCCCCTTATTTTAATCTTGCCTTCTATCGCGAATCATTAAAAGTCTCAAAAGCTGAGATATGGCTGTAGCCGCTGATGCAACATAGGTTAGGGCAGCTGCGTTAAGCACCTTTCGCACATGGCGCTGTTCATCGCTGGATACATAGCCCCCTTCGGCCAATAGCTCCACGGCTCTGCTGCTGGCGTTAAATTCAACAGGCAGAGTAATAAGCTGAAACAGTACTACTGCTGCAAACATATATATACCTATATCCAAGAGGATAGTAGCCCCTGCGAAAAACAATCCAGCAAAAATGAAAATAAACGCAGCACGGGAGCTAAAATTCACAATGGGCACTATAGCATTTCGGATATTTAATGGAGTATATCCATAAGCATGTTGAATAGCGTGGCCCGTTTCATGGGCTGCTACCCCTAAGGATGCAAGGGAGTTGCCATAGTAGACCTCCCTAGAAAGCCTTAAAACCCTTTTTCTAGGATCATAGTGATCAGTAAGCCGCCCCCCAATCTGCTCTATGGAAACATCGGTTAGTCCTTGTTCATCCAATATTCTCCTTGCGACCTGTGCCCCCGTATACCCGCTCCTACTTGCCAGATGGAGATACCTTTGGAAAGTGCTCTGAACCTTATATTGAGCATATAGGGTAAGAATAATAGCGGGGATTAATACGAACATGGTTGAATCATAGGGCAAATACAAGACTATTCAGCCTCCTTTCCTATGATAATACCCGTAGGAATGGGATTCCCTCTTAAATACTCAGTATCAGCCATAGGTCTTTTTCCTGGCCCTTGGATTTCATAGAGCCTCATCAGTCCATCTCGGGCCGCTATTACAAGCCCCTGCTTCGGATCGGCCACCACCACCTGCCCCGGGACATATTCTCCTTCTGCTGACTTTTCCCAGCGCCCAGCTTTCCACACTTTCAGCCTTACATCATTTATATAGATAAATGCGCCAGGCCAGGGAGTGAGCCCTCTAATTAAGTTTCTAACCTCCTCCAGGTTTTTATTCCAATCTATCTCTCCCATGCTTTTCTCAATCTTCGAACAGTAGGTCGCCTCTTCTTCATTCTGAGGAATTCCAGCAGG
The DNA here is from genome assembly GCA_937960725.1 of uncultured Bacillota bacterium. Classification (GTDB taxonomy): domain Bacteria; phylum Bacillota; class Clostridia; order Caldicoprobacterales; family UBA3941; genus CALGOY01. Next base: position 11,376 of record CALGOY010000209.1, on the reverse strand, counting down.
TTTTTGACCGCCTTCGAAAAGCTTGAGAGCTTCCCTTAAAGCCTCTCCACCCAGCCGGGCTAAGCGGTCATGGAGCTGCCCGCTGTTCTCATCTTCACCGATTTCGATCTTTTTCTGTAATATAATATCCCCCGTATCCATGCCAACATCCATATACATGATTGTGATGCCGGTCTCTTTTTCGCCGTCGATTATAGCCTGCTGGATGGGAGAAGCGCCGCGGTATTTGGGAAGAAGTGAAGCATGGACATTGATACAGCCCAAAGGCGGAATATCGAGTATCGTTTTAGGCAAAATCTGCCCAAAAGCAGCCGTTACAATCAAATCCGGAGAAAGCTTTCGCACTGTTTCGACAAATTCTGGCTCCCTTACTTTTTCCGGCTGGTATACGGGGATATCTCTCTCCAGTGCCCATTCTTTGACAGGAGGAGCTGCAAGCCGCTTCCCCCGTCCCTTTGGCCTATCTGGTTGTGTTACTACCCCTATCAAGTCATATCCTCCGTCTACAATAGCCTCTAAAGACGGAATCGCAAATAAAGGAGTTCCCATAAACAGTATTTTCACAGCACTCATCCCTCCGCATCTTCAGAAACTACCCTATCTATGAACAGTATTCCATCCAAGTGATCTATCTCGTGGCATAAAGCCCGCGCTAGTAAACCCTTCCCAACAATTTCTATCTCTTCTCCTTTTCTGTTGAGGCCTTTGACCTTTACCTGGGCTGGCCTTTTGACCCTCGCGCTATATCCCGGTATACTCAAGCATCCCTCTTCTCCATCCTGTTCTCCTTTTTCCCAAATGATTTCTGGATTGATAAGTTCAATTAATCCCTCTCCTATATCAATAACTATAACCCTCTTTAGTATGCCCACTTGGGGAGCAGCTAAGCCGACCCCATCGGCGTGATACATAGTTTCTGCCATATCGTCCAACAATGTAATTATCCTATCATCAATTTTATCTACAGGTTTTGATTTTTTTCTAAGAATATCATCCCTTTGATAATGCTTAATATCCCTTATAGCCATTGTCACCATCTCTCTTTCCGTTTAATAATTAGCTATTATAACAGGCTTAATGGATAAAAATCAACTACAACCGTACAAGATGAGTCCCTAAAATTTTTCAGGCACTCATCTACAAGCTGATGATATTTTTCAATAAACATACTATCGCTTCTAATCTTAAGCAATACATGCCACCTATACTTATTTCTAATTTTTTCTAACGGAGCCGGAAAAGCCCCAAACTGAAGCAATCCTTGCTTTAATATTAAATCCGCCTCCACCGCGCCTCTAATCCATTCATCTATGGATTTGGCCAGCGTTATTACGCTTTTTTCTTCCTCCCCTGTAACTAATATGCGGATAATATGAGAAAAGGGCGGATATTCAAAGTTGTGCCTTACCTGTATTTCTCTTTTAAAAAACCCATGGTAATCATGCCTGGAAGCATATTGAATAGCATAATGCTCTGGCTGATAGGTCTGAATTATAACCCTGCCTTTCCTATCCCCTCTCCCTGCCCTGCCCGCCACCTGAGTAATAAGCTGAAAAGTTTTTTCGCTACTTCTGTAGTCAGGGAGATTTAGAGAAAGATCCGCTGCGATCACGCCAACTAAGGTTACCATAGGAAAATCTAGTCCCTTAGCCACCATCTGGGTACCCAGCAGAAAATCATACTCTCTCTTTCTAAAAGCATTTAATATCCTCTGATGGGCCCCTTTTGTAGATGTAGTATCTACATCCATCCGTATTACTCTAGCTGCTGGGAAAAATTTTTTTATCTCTTCTTCTATCCTTTGAGTCCCAATCCCAAAATGCTTAATATATTTGCTCCGACAGCTGGGGCAGATTTTAGGATAAGGATATACTTCCCCGCAGTAATGGCATTTGAGCACATTCTCTACAGAGTGATAGGTGAGGGAAATATCGCAGCTTCGACACCTGACAACATATCCGCAGGAGCGGCAGGATACAAACTGAGCATAACCCCTCCTGTTTAATAGCAAAATTCCTTGTTCGCCATTATTTAAAACTTGCTCGATGGATTTATACAGGCTATGGCTGAAAATACTGCGATTCCCTTTTTCAAGCTCTTTCCTCATATCAACTACTTCCACTTCTGGAAGGGGTTTGTTGTCTATTCGCTGCTCTAAAGTAAGAAGTTTGTATTCATTATTTTGAGCCCTATAATAGTCTTCTAAAGAAGGAGTAGCTGTGCCGAGGACGAGTACCGCCCCTTCAAGCTCACATCTTTTTTTTGCTACTCCCACTGCATTGTACCTAGGGCTTCCATCGGATTTATAAGTATCTTCATGAGCCTCATCTATAATAATGACGCCTAAACGTTTAAAAGGAGCAAAAATAGCCGATCTTGCTCCTACTACGATGTTTACCTCTTGATTGTATACTTTTCTCCACTCATCATATCTTTCCCCAACTGAAAGGGCGCTATGAAGAATAGCTACCTGATCTTCAAATCTATGTTTAAAACGCTCAACAGTTTGGGGGGTGAGGGAAATCTCAGGCACCAGCACAATAGCCTGCTTACCCATCTCCAGGGCTTTCTGAACAACTTGCATGTAAACTTCGGTTTTTCCGCTACCGGTGACCCCATGGAGCAGGTAATTTCCCCTAGCCTTCAGAAGGCCTTTTTCAATCTCTTCAACAGCCTGCTCCTGCCTTGGGGTAAGGGTATGGATTTTTTGTGGTAGAGCCATGGAATCGTCCCAAGGATTTCTATATATCTCTTCGTCTACTATTTTAATCCAGCCCCTTCTTTCAAGGTTGCGAAAGCTGGACATAGGAGCGCCTCCAGCCATCTCGGATAGCTCGGCTAATGGTATCCCATCCCCATCTTGGTCCAGTATCCTCAAGATCTCAGCCATATAATGCGAGCGTTTCTCTACGGTTTCTATACACTTATTAATATTTTTATCGATAATAAGATATACTACCTTATGACGCTTTTCTCTAACGTTCATTCTAAGCCCGGGCGTTATAAAACACCTCAATGCCTCAATAGTAAGGCAATGATACTCCTTTTTCATCCATTGGATTATCGGAATAAACTCAGGCAGTATCATGGGAAAATCGTCCATAATCTTTGCAATAGGCTTTATCTTATCTAACGGAATATCGACTGTATCCTCCAAGCTAATCACATAGCCCTCAATCTTTTTGTTAGATACCCCAAAGGGTACCATAACCCGCATCCCCAATTGAATTTTGTCTCTAAGTTCCTCCGGTACCCGATAATAAAAGACCCGATCCAAAGATGGATGGGCTTGATCAATTATAATTCCTGCAAAAAGTTTATCATTTATTGTTATCGGCTTTGCCAACCCTTTTAATCACCTCGTCGATAAGGAAATTAGCAAATTCATTTTTATCAAGCTTCGGGATAGGAACAGCTTCTCCGCTGCGGCAGAATAAGATCCCCTGATTAGTCTCGCTTTGAAAACCTGCCCCAGGCATCGTCACATCGTTTGCCAGTATAAAATCCAGGTTCTTTTTATCCAGCTTTTCTCTAGCATATTTCTCTAATTCAGAAGTTTCTGCAGCAAACCCAACTAATATCTGGTGTTTCTTTCTCTTTCCCAGCTCAAGCAAAATATCCGGATTTCTAACCATCTCCAGCACCATAGGCTCCTGGCCCTTTTTTATCTTCTGCTCGGATACCTTTACAGGTCTGTAATCCGCAACGGCAGCTGCTTTAAACACGATATCTACATTATCGTAAAGCTCAAGGGCCTTTTGATACATCTCCATCGCAGTTTCTATTTTATGCAGATTAACCCCTGTTGGCGCCTCTATATTCACCGGCCCAGAAATCAGATCCACCTTCGCTCCTCTCCCGGCACATGCTTGAGCTATAGCATAGCCCATTCTGCCTGAAGATGGATTGCTGAGAAAGCGGACGGGATCGATATATTCTCGGGTTGGCCCTGCGGTTACGAGAACCCTCAATCCTTCCATATCTTTCTTTTGGGCTGACCATCTTCTTAAAGTTTCTACTATATCTTCTACATCTGCTAGCTTGCCTTCCCCTCTATCTCCACAGGCAAGCCTACCGCTGGCCGGACCTATAAACTCATAGCCCCTATTTTTCAAAATGTCGATATTGTGCTGTACCACTTCTTTTCTATACATTGCGGTGTTCATCGCTGGAGCAAAAAAGACCTTGCACTCCACCGAAAGAATAGTTGTAGAAAGCAAGTCATCCGCCAACCCACAGGCCGCTTTAGCAATGATATTTGCCGTAGCAGGGGCTACTACCATCACATCGGCCCATTTTGCAAGGGATATGTGATTTATATCCCAGCTTTGGCTCCTTTGAAATGTATCATAATACACGGGATTTCCCGAAAGGCTCTCAAAGGTAAGGGGGTTTATAAATTCTAAGGCATTTTTCGTCATAACCACCTTAACCTTTGCCCCTTCCTTTACGAGCCTACTAGTTAAATCCGCCGCCTTATACGCCGCAATGCCGCCAGTAATCCCGAGCAGAATATTTTTATCCTTTAAAAAACTCATCATTTTATACCCTCTTTAGGTCTTTTATAACGAACTTTGCCTTGGTTAAGCTCATTGACTGCAATAGTTACTGGCTTATTGGATTCTATTGATACCAGGGGCTTTGAACCATCTACTATTTGGCGGGACCTTTTTGCCACCGCCACCACCAAGCTATATCGGCTATCAACCTTTTCCGCCAGTTCATTCAAAGTCGGATAAATCATCCTTTACTCCCTCCCGTAAACTCAAATAAAATTCTTCGTTTCTGTCTACTCTGCATTTTTCCGCCGTAATAATAGCTTCAATTTTGGAAACAGCATCTTCCACCCTATCGTTGACCACTAGATAATTATACCGGGGAATAAAATTAAGCTCTTCGAATGAGCTTTTAAATCTCTTTAATAGAGATTCAGCGGTTTCAGTACCTCTTCCCACAATTCGCCTTTTTAGCTCTTCCATAGACGGTGGAACGATAAATATAAAGACCGCTTCATCGAACTTTTCTTTTACCTGCAATGCACCCTGTATATCTATTTCCAAAATGACGTCTCTGCCTGCTATTAAATTCTTTTTTACAAAATCTTTTGGGGTTCCGTAATAATTATCATATACTTTAGCATACTCTAAAAAAGCCCCTTCTTCGATCATCTTCTCAAAAGTAGCTTTATCACGGAAAAAATAGTTAACCCCTTCTTTCTCTCCCTTTCTGGGCGGGCGGGTAGTTACTGAAATAGATAATAGAGTCTCCGGATGCTTTTCTAGATAAGCTTTGCATACTGTACCTTTTCCTGCACCCGAAGGTCCTGAAATTACTATTAACAATCCTTTATTATACATACAAAATATTCCTCCTCCGCTTTGCTGTCTATTTATTCCTCGTCTACCGGAGGAATAGTATCTTTTACATCTAATCTGTGAGCCACAGTCTCGGGTTGTACAGCTGATAGGATTATATGATCGCTGTCCATGATGATAACCGCCCGAGTTCGTCTTCCATAAGTGGCGTCGATCAACATTCCCCTATCTCTAGCATTCTGTATGATCCTCTTTATGGGTGCTGATTCGGGGCTTACAATTGCAATAAGCCGGTTTGCTGAAACTATATTACCAAACCCAATATTTATTAGCTTAATACTCATACATTTTCCGCCTTTCATTCTATGTTCTGAACTTGTTCCCTTATTTTCTCAATTTCACTTTTCATATTAACCACATGATTTACTATAGTCAAATCCCCTGATTTAGCGCCTATCGTATTGGCTTCCCGGTTCATCTCCTGAACTAAAAAGTCAAGCTTTCTCCCAATAGAGCCTTCTTCGCTCAATATTTGCTCAAGCTGTTCAAGATGACTTTTTAATCTTACTATTTCTTCAGTGATATTAGATCTTTCCGCATAATATAAAACTTCAGCATTAAATCTGTTTTCATCCAAATCGGTCGAACTAAGCAGTTCAGAAATTCTGCTCCTTAGTTTGCTGCGATACTCTTCTACTACTACCGGTGCCCTCTCTTCTATAGCTTCGACCATTGAGCTTATAAGCTCTGCCCTCTTGAGTATATCCTCGCTCATTCTACGTCCTTCGTTTCTTCTCATCTCTTTAACCGCATCTAAAGCTTCATTAACTGCTTTTAATATTAAAGAGCTGATTTGTTCCTCGTCCTGCTCCTTCTCTACCGGCGTAAATATATCAGGAATATTGGCAAAGAGTGAGACGGATATATCATTGTCTAATCCATACCTTTCTGCCAATTCATTGAAACATTCAATATAGGAATCGGCAAGAGCTTTATTAAGCTCTACATAAGTAACATCCCCTCCTTGCACATTGCTTGATATATAGACGTCAACCCTACCTCGGGTTAGATTATCCTTAATTACATTTCGAATTTGTTCTTCCAAAAAAGAAATACTTCTAGGAAGCCTTATATTAATATCTAAATATCTATGATTTAATGTTCTTATCTCAACTGTAAATTTTACTTCTTCGTTCTCAGCGCTTGCCCTTCCAAAGCCAGTCATGCTCATTGCCATATCGCCTTCGTCCCCTTTTAGCTTCTTTAACTCTATAATGTATAACATGCTAAGCTTTTTATAGTATTATAGCATAAAACAAAGATATTTAAAACTTTTCTATAAAAAATTTAAGTTTTTGAACTTTTTTATTAATAGCCTCCTCTCTACTTTAAGGCCTTATACAGCTCGTCCCCTACGGGGGGCTCTACTATTCTTTTACCCCCATTGCTTATCGACCACACGCCTTTTTCCTCTACAATCTTTCCGATAACAGCCGCATCTATGCCATTCTTTTTTAGCTCATCTACCAGCTTCTCTCCATCGGGGGATATAATAATCATGGTTCCGCTGGAGATGAGGCGCAAGGGATTGATATTAAAAAATTCTGCTATAGCTGCTGTTTCTTCCGCTATAGGAATATTCTCTTCGTATATTACCATTCCTTTATCTATTGCCTGTCCCAATTCCCAAAGGGCACCTAAAACTCCGCCTTCCGTCGCATCATGCATTGCATTGGCCCCAAATTGAGCTGCTATTTTCCCTTCTTTTGCCACGCTGATATAGTTCATATAGCTCTTTGCCTTTTCAACAAATGTAGCTCCAAACTGCTGCTTTAAAAGCTGACTTTTATCATAGGCTATAATAGCCGTCCCTTCAAGCCCTGCAGTCTTTGTAACAATGATATCATCGCCTAGCTGAACCCTGCTAGGATGCAGCAATTCTTTCTTTTTCACCTTTCCTATGGCAGTAACGGACAAAACCATCTGATTAACTGTATCTGTAATTTCTGTGTGTCCTCCTATAACTTCTACACCCAGCTCTTTAGCCCCCACTTCTATATCCTTCATAATCTCCTCTATATCCTCGTAGACAGTATTAGGAGGAGCCATGATTGTTACAAGAATTCCTATCAATTCTGCACCAGTGGTAACAACATCATTACAGGAGATGTGAACCCCTAGATAACCTATCCTGCTAGAAGTTCCCGTAATAGGATCCGTTGAAAGAACACAGGCATATTCCCCAAAATCAATAACACCACAGTCTTTTCCGACTCCGGGGCCTATCAAAATATCCGAACGATGCTGTCCTATATTTGAAATAACCAGCTTTTCTAATAGATTATTTGGAATTTTGCCCAAATGCATTTTATCACTCCAGTCCCTTGAATCTAGAATTAATTGTAACACCATTTTATATAAATTTAAACATTATTTTTATTTTAATAATTGTTTTTCTTCTAATATTATAAAAACATTGCATAAGGATATGATAGTACAATATGCTTAATCGGGAGGTCTAAGAATGTATGAAAATATTCTTTTAACTAGTCAGCCACTTATGGACTTCGTTTTAAATCACATTTTATCCATTATATTGTTTTCCGAAAACGGCATAATGCTAAAGCAAAATATTGAACATAAGAATAAAGACCACGATATCAATCCAATCATAGGCCTATATCCAAAAGGATTGCCTATCCAAACCAGCGATTTTAGCTGGCAAAAATATGCTAGTCAGCAATCCCCTTGCTATATAACTACTGGATATAGCATCCAACTGCTTGCAAAGGCTGCCAGCTTTATTTCTGAACATCCCGAGATCTTTAAAAGTCACTCCCTAGCTTCGGCTATACAGGCCAAGCTTATAAACATCTCCAACCTGCAGCTGGATTATTGCCTGGAGAATATTCAAAATAGCAACCACTCTATAGAAGCTTATGTATCTATTTTAGAAGGCTGCTTGGCAGTTGCAAGGCTGGAAGATAAACCAAATCATAGCCTATATAATACCATAGATATGATATATAGTAAATTATCCGGCATCTCTATCGTCAATTATGCAAATACTTTGGAGCTATCTAAAATTATAAATGGGCTCCATTATATGATACATAGCACTCCCGGCCATCCCACCGCTGAAGAAACTATATGCAGTATAGCCCTAGAGCTTGTGGAGCGTCGAAATTATTTGGGGCTTTTTCAGAGAGATAGATTTAACCGTAGGACTGCACCACTAAGCTGGCAGTTTTACTGTATTGCATCTTTACTGCTTGCCTATTCTATATGTCCAATAGATAAAATTATAGAAGAAGCCTTCTCCGCATTTAACCAACTGTACCAACTATCTTGGAACTCGTACCTTGATTTATTTTCCTTCAGTAGAAAGCTTCGCATCAGGCACACCCCTCTTGAAATTGCATCAATAGTTAAAGCTTTAAATCTCTTACTAAGCTGGGTTTCCAGTGAAGAGCAATATGAGCGGTTGTATCAAATACTCCATAATTCCTACTTTCCTATTCTATCAAAGGAATTTTTTATCAACTACTACAAAAGTATATCCGTCCTTTATAATAATTTTTTAGATAGATTCAAATTTTCTTCTAGATTAAAAACTATAAAGCATACTGGAAGGACTCTCACAGCACCAGTGTTTCCCAGCGCCATTCAGATTACTTCCGCTCAAAGCTTTTCTTCCTCGCTTTATAATTCAAAAAAGTTAAAGATTCGATGGTTAAGTGGCTCTCCCATACATATACGCTATCCCCTGGAGCTATGTATACAGCTTATAGACTATTTGGAAAGCAATTATGAAAATAAAAATCAGCAGCACGGGGAAGATCAAAGCTTAGATTTAATCAACCTCCTGTTTTCTATCCTGCGGCAAAATAACTGAAAAAAATAAGCAAGTACCTTCCACATCAATTTAAACAGATGGTACTTGCTTACTTTTTAATCCTCAATCATCTACCGAAGTACTCCACGATTCCCAGATACATACCTTTTGCTACATTTTCACGGGTCTGCTGCTTGAGCAGGTGTTCGCGGTCCTTCGGATTGTTGATAAATCCAATCTCCATCAAGACGGATACAAGATTGGTTTCTCGAAGGACGGCAAAATCCCGTGTATATGGAGTGGAGTAGCTGCCTGAAAAACCAGCGTTTTCTGTAGTATGCTTCAGTAGAGATTGAGCTAGCTGTATCCTTTTTTCGTCATTATAGCCCTTATAATATTCTGAGTTGATTCCATAAGGGCCCGAGCTAGCGCGGTAATAAACCTGCACTCCTGAAGCAGTTGTCGTTTCGCTTGCAGTAGAGTTGCAGTGTATGGCGATAAATATTACGTCATCTTCATAGTTGTTTCGCGTTAGCTCAAACACTTCCTTTAATTCTTCATTTATATGATTCTTGTTATTAGCGGCATCGTAGTTTGCTTTATAGATTCCGGTTCTGCTGTTTAGGCTGGGATTATTTAAGTAAACATCAAACTGCTTGCTCTTATTTTTTAGGTCTTCTATTTCCTCCTCTAGATTAGCGATATCTAAAGCTAACTGTTCCAACTCCTGCTCCAACTCTGAAATTTCGGCTTCTAATCGGCTGACATCGCTGAGAAGGGCTGAAAGCTCTTCCTCTAAAGAGTCGATGTCCTCCTTTACGCTATCTAATTCTGATTCGTAAGCCTTTAATTCTTCTAGAGCTTCTAATGCCATCTGCTCCTGCATTTCTGCTTCCTTGATTTCCTCGTTTAGAAGGTCTAGTCTTTGCTGATTTGAAAGTATATCGTTTTCTACAACATCTATTTCATGATTTATTTGAGCAAGCTCTGCTTCAAGCGCCGCTAATTGGCTCTCTACCTCGGCAACAGCTTCAGCTTGTGCACCTAGTTCGTTTCTCTGGCTGGTGAGATTTTGAATTTCCTGCTCTATCCATTGCTTATTCTCCTCTAAGCTATGTAATCTATCCTTTAGATTATTTAGCTCTTGCAAAAGCTGCTGCTGTTTAACAAGCTTCTGCAAGTGCTGGCTCTTTTTCATATTGTAATCTTGCTCCAACTGCTGCTTCTTATTTAACAGACTGTCGGACTTATTTCCCAGCTGTGTACCTGTTGCCTTCTTTTCTTCTAATAAGCCCCTAATTTCCTCTATACGGGCTAGTTTTTCTAATATCTCTGCCTCTTTCTCCTGCTTCCGCTGCTCTTTTTCCTCGTATTCTTTTTCTAAGGCTTCTTTTTCTTGTAGCTTTTTGTTAATTTCAGTCTCTAAGATATGCTTGTTGGCAAGGGCTGTCCTATAGTAGAGAGAATAATACTGGTCTGTAGTGCGGGTCATAATTACCGTAGCTCCCGCCTCTTCTAACATTCTCTTCAACCTTTTAGCCATATCTAGGTTTAGGTCTTTTTCATAGACTCCATCTCTAGTAGCTCCAACATCCGAACCACCGTGGCCTGGATCTAGAATAATGGTCTTACCTTTAAGCTGTCCAGGTATTCCATGGAACTCTTCAAAATCATCCTCATCTTTCTCATCTTCTTTCGGTGGGTCGACCGGTTTAGGCTTATCGGTTGGTGGAGCTTGCTCGTAGAGCTTCGCAATAGTCTTAGGCCCTACAATGCCATCGGGTACCAAACCATGGTCTCTTTGAAAAGCAATTACTGCGCTTTCAGTCCTTGCTCCGAATATTCCATCGACAGCTCCTACAGAATAGCCCAGCTCATTGAGCCTATTCTGAAGGATTTTAACATCTTCACCCCTGCTTCCCCTTCTCAGAAGCCGAGTTATCGGTAGCTTAGTTCCTGGAGAACCGGAGCTTGGCGGATTTTCTGCCGGTGGATTTTGCGCAGGTGGTTTTTGGTCCGCTGGCGGAACGTTAGCAAAAAGCTTTGCCAAAGTAGCTGGTCCAACAATACCGTCGGCAGCTAAGCCATTGGCCCTCTGAAAGGCGATAACTGCACTTTCAGTCCTTGCTCCGAATATTCCATCGGCAGCTCCTACAGAATAGCCCAGCTCGTTGAGCCTATTCTGAAGGATTTTAACATCTTCACCCCTGCTTCCCCTTCTCAGAA
>CALGOY010000208.1 GCA_937960725.1 uncultured Bacillota bacterium | reverse complement strand
TACTTTTTTAGGTGACATTTTCAAAAGTTATTGACATTCCTAGATTAAATTTTTAAGAAATAGTTTTTCATTATATGCTAAACCTGGCTGTATTTTTTGAAAACTTCTTACACTTTCTACAAATTCTTCCATTTTTTGATAGTCTTTAAATTTATTGCTTTCAACACCGCTACTTACATCTACAGCATATGGTTTTTGCTTAGTTATGGCTGAGCGAACATTGTCTGAATTGAGTCCTCACTGCCATATTTAGGAATATCTGAAGGAGATTCATCTCCATGGAGCTGAATATACATCAAGCCCTAGCTCATCACTTATTATTTCTATATATTTTTGTCTTTACCACACCAGAGCTCCCCTTTTATCCCTAAAAATTTCAATGAGTTTTTTAAAATAATCTGGCAATGGAGCTGTAAATTCCATATATTCATTGGTAGCAGGATGTATCAAGCCCAGTTTAATAGCATGGAGGGCCTGGCCTTTTAAATTAAACTTCTGCTTTTTTGAACCATATACAGGATCTCCCACAATAGGATTACCGATATATGACATATGAACTCTTATCTGATGTGTTCTTCCAGTTTCCAACCTCGCTTCCACCAAGGTATAATCCCCATATCTTTCTAAGACTTTAAAATGAGTTATGGCTTCCCTACTAGAGGGTCTGTATACTACTGCCATCTTCTTACGGTCCACTGGATGCCTAGCAATAGGTGCATTTATTACACCTACATCTTGTTTAATATTTTTCTCAACCAATGCCCAATAAACTCTAAGCATAGTTTTGTCCTTAATTTGTTTTGCTAAACTGCGATGGGCTAGATCATTTTTAGCAATTACCAATAGACCAGAAGTATCTTTGTCGATTCTATGCACTATTCCCGGGCGGATTTTCCCGTTTATGCTAGAAAGATTATCAAAGTGGTATAGGAGTGCATTAACTAATGTTCCAGTATAATTACCAGGAGCAGGGTGCACCACCATGCCTTGGGGTTTATTTATAACAGCAATAAAGTCGTCTTCATATATAATATTTAAATCTATTTTTTGTGGCTCTATAGAAATATTTTCTGGTGGAGGTATCAGAACCTCAATTATATCGTTTTCCCTAACACGATAATTAGCTTTAGAATTCTTGCCATTTACTTTTACATGCTCTTCTTTAATAAGTCGCTGTATAAATGAACGTGAATATTCCTCAAGCATTTCGCCTAAGTACACATCTAATCGTTTCCCTATATCTTGTTGTTTTACTATAAACTCTTGTACTTTTGCATCTGCATTCAATGTTTTAGACAATCAACTTCCCCTCTTTTTCTGCCATAAATAAAATATAATATCCTAACAGTACTGTGCCTATCACTATAAAACAATCGGCCACATTAAATACTGGAAAATCAATAAAAGTAAAATGAAACATGTCCACTACATAACCCTGTTTTATCCTATCTATCAGGTTACCAATGGCGCCTCCTAATATCATCGATAATGAGATTCTCAAGATTAAACTTTCATCTCTTCCGATTATTAAAAAATATGCTATTGCTATACAGATGATAATTGTAAGCGTTATGAAAAACCATCTCTGGTTTTGCAATATTCCAAAAGCAGCGCCTCGATTTTCTACATAAGTTAGGCTAAAAACTTTTTTTAAAATAGTAAGCGAACCTATGGGCTTTAAGCAGGTAACAGCTAGATATTTTGAGACTTGATCAATTAATATTATTATAAATATAATAAAAAATTCTAGCATGACGCTCCTCCTTATTGCATATCTGTTTTTATATTATAGCATAAGGAGAAGCGTATTTCATAGAGTTGTTTTTATAGTATTCTTATTTTTTATCTAAGAATCTGGCAATTGTTCTTTATAATCCTCTTTATCGATGTTATCCATTTTATCAACTATTCCCGGATTTTCATCGCTATCATAGTACGAGTTGTTGTTTTTTATAAGACGGTTTACGCTAATGTCTTGAGGACCACTGGAACTTCCATATTGTTGGACGTCTTGCCATGCATCTTCTCCATCATAGCCGGTATAGTCCCTTCCATCAGTAAAAGTTCTTCCAAATGGATATTTTAAAAGCTCTTCTTCTACCGGACGATCCTGATCTAATTCTTCTATATCCAGTTGTTCTTCTTTCTGACATTTTATGCATAGTTTTGCTGTTGGATGAGCATCGAGCCTTTCAAATCCAATTTCTTTTCCGCAGAATTCACAAATTCCATAAGTTCTTTTATCTATTTTGTTCAGGGCCTCTTTAATATCTGCCACTCGCTCATTTTCATGGTTAGCCAGGGCAAAATCTTTTTGTTGTTCGTATAGCTCACTAGCTATGTCTGCAGGATGGTTGTCATATGCTGAAAGTTCTTCTGTGCTATCTTTTAATGAACCTTCAAAAGCTAATTCTTTATGGAATTCTAGCGCTGCTTCTGCCCGTTTTAACTCTTCTATTAACTTACTTTTAAAATAATTTAATTGATCGCTTCTCATTACTTTCTACCAACCCCTTTTATATCGAAATTATATATATCATTATTCCCTTTTTAGTCAAAAAAAAAGGACATCCATGTGTCCTTATTTTTCCTCAAGTTCATCGTCTTCTTTATCAGCTTCATCATCATTTTCTATTTCTGTTGGTAATATATTTTCATCCTGCAACATTTCCAGCTGAGTTTCCAATAGGCTTCGGAATCTAGCTTTA
>CALGOY010000207.1 GCA_937960725.1 uncultured Bacillota bacterium | reverse complement strand
CGGCATGCGCCTTACCCTGCAGGAACTGGTGGCAGTGGGCGGCGTCGGCCTGGGCGTGGCCTGCGTCAATTCTCTCTCCAAAGAAGATGTTTGAGATGGGACAGTTTTACGAATGGGCAAAGCTTATCGTCGAAAGTGATGACGTGGATTTGGAAGCAGTAACCGAGGTTCCCGACGAATTTGCTTGGGTAGCGGAGGAAGCTCTGAGATTGAAGATGATTTAGAAGAATAGGGGAGGAGGGTTCTCCTCCCTAACGCTCAACCTGCTACAGCAGAAAAATTAATTATAAAAGGAGTGGTTTATATGAAATTTGAAAAATTAGCTAATGACTTTTTTGAAAATCTTGACAAGCTAGAATTCGGAGAATTAGAAAAATATGTTTTAGGTGTATTAAAGCAACATGAGTTTTATGAGACTGCTCATGTTGCGTTTTCCGATGGTGGTATTCCATCAGGCACAACAAGCCGCAAGGCGTATTACTCTCCACAGCTGGAAGCGACGGCGGTTATAGAGTTGTCCCAGGATTGGGACGACTATTATGACTATGAAAGCAATCAAATAGAATATAGAGACTTTTATCATATTAGGGTATACTTATACAGTGCTAACAAACCATTTACCGATAATGATTTGTACTTTTTAGGTGATTATACAGACGACATGATATTCTCTTATAGTAGAAATGATTATAATGACAGATATGTGGAATAGGGGCTAAAAACCCCTGTTTTATTTTTAAAAACCTCTTGCATTTTTATCTATTATATTATATAATATAATCAAGAAAGAAAATAAAAAATTTAAAGGAGGAATGCAAAATGATAGATAAATTACAAGAAATATTAAAAGGATATGGATTAGGAATAAGTAAAGAAGAATTAGTATCACAAATATGTAGGACACTAAAAGCAGAAGGAATAAAGGATATAGCAATACTAAATGATAAGTACCTAACAATCGAAGGTCAGGATTATAAAATAATCAAATCAAAGAAAACAAATAGCTGGATAGTTAAACAATTCTAAAAAGAGGGGGCTCAAAGCTCCCGTTCCACGCTGGTAAAAAATAATAGAAATTAGGAGGGGTTTGCATGGCGATAAGAATAAGTACAGAAAAAATAGTACTCAGGGGGCAAAAAGCCCGAAAAATAACAGGTATTGAAGGTGTTATAGCATCTGAAAAATTACCTCTGGAATATACAAAAGGCTACCCACGGGTCGAATGGATATCTAGTTGGGGTGGCGGAATAGAGATATATGATGAAGACGGGGATTATATGAGTTTGTTTCTCGATGAAATTTATACAGAAGTACAATTTCAGGCTCGTTTGGAAGGGATTCAAAAAGCCGGGGAACGACTTCATAGGATTAGGCAGAAAGAAAAAGAACTAAAAGAGACTTGGAAGGGGGAAGAAACTTTCATCATCTAGATGTGGGGCAAGGGGGAACCGATCCTCTCGCAAAATATAAGGTAGCAACTATTTAAGTTGCTACCTTATTCATGTAATAATACCAAGCATGACCGTAAGCGTCTTTCTCATGATTATTTGGAAACTTATAATCTTTTGGATATACTACGTATTCCTTATCAGAAGCACTTTGTGCTACTGTAGGG
>CALGOY010000206.1 GCA_937960725.1 uncultured Bacillota bacterium | reverse complement strand
TCAAGGGCAACGAGCAATCCTTCTAAAACATGGGCTCTAGCCTCGGCTTTTTCTAAATCATAGCGGGTTCTTCTAATTAGTACATCTTTTTGATGGTTAATGTAATGGGTTAAAAGCTCTTTTAATCCCATTACCTTGGGCTCGCCATCGACTAAGGCTAGCATTATAACGCCAAAGGTTTCCTGCATTTGAGTATGCTTAAATAGCTAATTGAGCACCACATTGGGATTAGCATCTTTCTTAACTTCGATTACAATCCGCATTCCTTCCCTATCAGACTCATCTCGAATATCCGATATACCTTCTATTTTTTTATCCCTAACTAGCTCCGCAATTTTCTCTATCAGCCGCGCCTTATTAACCTGATAGGGGATCTCAGTTACTATAATCCTTGAGCGATTGTTTGGAAGCTCCTCTATATTAGTCCTAGCTCGGATTGTTATTTTACCTCTTCCAGTGATGTACGCCTCTTTAATCCCTTGTGTGCCTAATATAATTCCACCGGTTGGGAAATCAGGTCCTTTGATATACCTCATCATTTCCTCAACCGATATGTCGGGATTATCGATTAAGGCTATAGTCCCATCTATTACCTCCCCTAAATTATGAGGAGGTATATTGGTGGCCATCCCCACAGCAATACCTGAAGAACCGTTCACTAACAGGTTTGGAAACTTGGATGGGAGAACCGTTGGCTCTTTTAAGGTTTCATCAAAGTTAGGCATAAAATCTACTGTATCCTTATTTATATCAGCCAACATCTCCATCGCTATTCTAGACATCCTGGCCTCTGTATAGCGCATCGCAGCAGGAGAATCCCCATCAATAGAACCGAAGTTTCCATGGCCTTCAACCAAAATATAGCGGGTAGAAAAGTCTTGAGCCATTCTCACCATCGCATCATAGACCGATGAATCTCCGTGGGGATGATATTTTCCTAGGACATCCCCCACGATTCTAGCAGATTTCCTAAAAGGTTTGTCAGGGGATAATCCCAGCTCATACATGGAATATAGTATTCTACGGTGAACTGGCTTAAGCCCATCCCTTACGTCGGGAAGGGCACGGCTTACGATTACGCTCATGGCGTAATCGATAAAAGATTTTTTCATTTCATCTTCTATATTTACTTCAATTATCCTGTGTTCTGAAGGTCCCATCTTATCCATTCCTTCCTTATACGTCTAAATTTGTTACTAGTTTTGCGTTTTGTTGTATAAATTCTCTACGGGGTTCAACCTTGTCCCCCATAAGTACTGTAAAAATTTCATCGGCTAAAATGGCATTTTCCATGTTTACTTTCAGCAGCATTCGTTTCTCAGGATCCATAGTAGTATCCGCCAGCTGCTCTGCATTCATCTCTCCTAAACCCTTATATCGCTGCACTTCTATGCCTTCTCTACCGATTTCATTTAATATATCGTTCAACTCCTGATCGCTGTAGGCATAGTACTGCTGTTTTCCTTTTTTTATGTTATATAGCGGCGGTTGGGCTATATATATATGGCCGTTTTCTATTAAAGGCCTCATATAGCGGTAGAAGAAAGATCATAAGTTCTTCTCTTAACAACACTCCAGAATATTGCCCGAAATCAAAATGAT
>CALGOY010000205.1 GCA_937960725.1 uncultured Bacillota bacterium | reverse complement strand
ATAGATTTTGACAGCTATATAGTTTTAAAGGCAATTTCCATAATTCAATACGAATGGGAACAGTCTTTGATGCTGGAGATAGAAAAGGGCGGGAAAAGTGCAGATGAAAGGATAAAGGTAGCTGCTGGAGATTTACATAATGGAAATTTGTGGAATGTATACTACAATATTCCTGCAGAACGAATTGAGAAAATTATTAGCAATTTTATAAAAAGAAGGATGATAAGCAGTAAAACCATACGAATTGGAGACAATCTCTATTCAATGCTCTATGTAACTGATAAAGGGAAGAAAATTTTATATAGATTAGATAAAAAATATTGTTCTACAATTTACGAAAGTACTTCCAATTCTGATAAGGGACCGTATATAATTAAAGACAGCTGTGAACTTGTTTATAATTTAAGGGAGGCGATAGTATGATTAGTTTATGGGAAGAAAAAGATATACCGGGGTTTGATCCCGAATTAAGTGCATATATTCCTATAACTATTTCTGTCATTGATTTTCTTCAAGTAGTTCTGAAAAATTTCTAACTTTTGTTCTAAACCATGAAACTAGCCTATCTATAATAGGATGAAATATCTCATCACATATAGGAATATGCAAAATGACATCATACAAGCAAATGAAAAGATGAAGTAATTATAAAAATAGTCAATCCTTTTGTTAACAAATCATTTTTCTGCTCTATAATTACTTATATAAAAAATATACCTCAGTATGCCTGAGGTCTATTTTTTATTAGATTTTATGTTTTTATAATTATATATAAAATCAAATGCTAAAAGAAATATTCCTATTGCTACCAACATTATTGAATAAATTTTAAAATTATATATTTTTATTGAATTAATTGGTCCTCGACCTAATACATATAAATCAATTTTTCCCATAATAAAATCTACTATATTTATTAAAACATTCATTATATAAGGAATTAATATGAAAACTGCACCAAGTTTACTATATTTATGCATTTTAATCTATTCCTTTCCGATATTATTTATATGCTTTTACGCTCTAAAGTCCATTCAAATCCTACTGGTTTAAATACACCTAATGGAACACTGTCTACTAGAGTACCCCAAAACCAATATTCTTCCTGATAACCGTAAACACGATAATGAGTTTGTGAATATATTGTATAGCTCATTTTGGGAGCTACATCAATTTGTGTTCCGTATTCAGTAGTAACTGATTGTGTTAATGAAAAATTTAATTTTACACCTGCAACTACTTCAAAACTTTTTTCTAATGCCGTTTTAGATGCAACATTATATTCTGAAGAAATGAAACATGATGCTGTAGTTTGCCCGCTTAGCTGTGCTTTTACCCATTGCGAAGTTGTATTGTTAAACCTCCAAACAATATCTTTTGTTGGGTCGAAGTATGGTAGAGAACTTTTAAACACATATTTAACGGTAGTATAAAGCTTACCACCAGGGGAAATACCAGCATTTGGAGTTATAATGGATTCATTGTGTTCTTCTATTATTTGATTGTAAGCTTCTTTTAAATCTGGTCTCTTTCTTAGAATATCTTCTACTGGAATTTTTACAATTATTTCAGCTCCATTATCAACTATAATAGTCTCGTAACCCTCACTATTTATAGTTCTAATAATATTATGACCTTCTTTTTTTAATTCAGCTATCATCGAATCCAAATTGTTATCATTTTCTTGATAAAAAGCAAAAGCAGGAGAGGAGATTAACAGTAAGTTAACAAGTAATACGGCACACACTTTTATGAGTCTTTTTCTCATTTAAAATCCGCCCTCCTTTTGCATTGCTTTATTAATGTTATTAATTAGAAATACTATTAATATTAATTCGTTATACGAATAAAAACACCCCCCATTATATATTACTTGCTTTTAGACATATTGTATATTTAGTCAGTAAATTGTGTCCCTGTATAAGTAGACTTCAATGTAAGTAGCTCGAAAAATTGCTACATTATGTTGTAAAAAAGTATAAATATTCAATGCATAAATATTTATTTATGACTAATTAAATTTATAATCTGATAGTAAAACCGTTTATCTATATAATAGCACAATAATTTGTAAAAGCAAACAAATTTTATAAATTTATCCCAAATAATTTAATTAAATGGGAAGTTTTATACAAGGGGCACTTACAATGAGTGATATTTACATGAAGGATGATTGCATGGCATAGAAGATATGACCTTGGTGATAAACATAACTATGATAATCCTAGAGAATTTTTAGCAGAACTTGTGAGAACAACAGTTTCCCTAAACAAAGTTATTAAATATGTTAAGCAAGGTAATGCTAAAAGTACAAAATTAAAATATTCTGCAAAAAATAAAAAATGTTATATCTAATCCTATGGTGGCTACTTTCAAAAATGATATGAGTATGATTATTTATACACTAAAGCTGAAAAAGACTTAATTTTTGATACTCTACTTGATCCACTTTATATTAGCGATTTGCATGAACCCGCTGAGGAAAAGAATGTTATACTTCCACTCTATTTATATGATCACTCAGCTATAACAGTGGACACAACTGGATTTAGTTGTCCATGGGACAGTGGTTAAGTGGGATGCATTTATATCTCATAAAGATATCAAAAAAGAATTTAGCAAGGTGAATGCAGAAACTATTGAAAAAGCTATTTATGGCGGTCGAATTGGAGACAGTCTCTTAATACTTTGTGTAACTGATAAAGGAAATAAAATCCTATATAGATTGGATAAAAAATATCATTCGAAAATTTACGGAAATACTTCCCATTTTGATAAGGGACCGTATATAATTAAAGACAGCTGTGAACTTGTTTATAATTTAAGGGAGGCGATAGTATGATTAGTTTATGGGAAGAAAAAGATATACCGGGGTTTGATCCCGAATTAAGCGAACATATTCCTGCAATTATTCCATACATAATAGATACGCAGAAGCCTACTGGCGCTGTTATCGTATTTCCAGGGGGAGGATATAGTCATAGAGCGTATCACGAAGGGGAACCGGTAGCCCTTTGGCTAAATTCTATAGGTATATCTGCCTTTGTTCTAGAGTATAGGGTAAGCCCTTATAGATATCCTTATCCCCTTTTGGATGCTAAAAGAGCTATTAGATATGTGAGATACCACGCTAAAGAATGGAACATAGACCCTGACCGAATAGGAGTTTTAGGATTTTCGGCAGGGGGACACTTAGCTTCAACTGTTGGCACCCATTTTGATTTGGGGGATGCAAATTCAGATGATCCAATTGAAAGGATTAGCTGCAGGCCAGATGCAATGATTTTGTGCTACCCGGTTATAAGCTTTGGAGAATTTCGCCATGACGGTTCTATGAGATCCTTATTAGGAGACAACCCTTCGCAAGATATGATAACTTTGCTGTCCAATGAAACTCAGGTAACTGCTGATACTCCCCCTACATTTTTGTGGCATACTGCGAATGATTCTGGAGTGCCAGTTGAAAATAGCCTGCTTTTTGCCAGTGCGTTAAGTAAAAATAAAGTGCCTTTTGAACTACATGTTTTTCCTGATGGCCGTCATGGCCTTGGATTGGCACAAGAGCATCCTCAGGTTAAAGTATGGACTAAATTGTGCGAGAAATGGCTTAAAAGTATAGGGTTTACTGGAGAGTGCTAGTAAAAGGCCGATTCATGTCAGCTAAAATGAAGAGTTTTTCGCAATATTATATAAATAGGGGTGCTAGCTTAAATTTAGGCTATTAGGCTATTGGAACATAAAAAATGGGGTTTTAACCCCATTTTTTATGTTTGGGATTTAATAGTTTGTAGGTCCTTTTCCATCCGCTCTACCAGCATTTCAGCTGCTAAATATACATTGCCGCATCCTGTAGTGATTACTAGGTCTCCAGATTGGGCGCTGGTGGATAAGAAGTTGACCACATCATCAAATGTTGGCAGGTACCTGCAAGATTTTCCCTTGGCTTTAATAGCTTCTACTAATTCCCTTGCATGAATAAGCCCAGTATCTTGTTCTCTTCCGCCCATTATATCGGTAATAATTACCTCATCGGCATCGTCGAAAGCGTCGACAAACTCATTGAATAATAGCTTCGTTCGGGAGAAGGTATAGGGTTGGAAAACACACCATATTTTATTATGGGGATAGTTTTGGGCTGCAGCTAACGTAGCTTTTATTTCTGTTGGATGGTGGCCGTAATCATCGACTATAGTTACGCCATTGACTTTCCCCTTTACTTCAAACCGGCGCTGGGTACCTCTGTAAGAGGCTAGACCTTGGTAGATTACTTCTCTTGAAATTCCTGTGGTCCAAGCAACGGCTATAGCGGCCAATGCATTATATACGTTATGTTTGCCTGGAATCCGGAGGTTAAACCAGCCCATGTCCTGTCCTTTATATAAAACATGAAAAGACGGGCAGCCCATCGAATCATATTTTATTTCGTCTGCTATCCAATCTGCTTTTTTTTCAATGCCATAACTGATAACATTTCTATTTACTTCTCCTAAGAGCTTGTCTACTAGAGGATCATCTGTACAGCCAACTACAAATCCGCCTTTCGGGACCAGGTTGGCAAAATCTAAAAATGATCGGTATAGATGCCCCATATCCTTAAAATAATCTAAATGATCATTATCTATATTAAGGATAACGGCTATATATGGATGCATTTCTAAAAAGCTTCCAGAAAACTCACAGGCTTCTGCTAGAAAATAGGGGCTATTTCCGATTTTAACATTGCCTCCAATTTCGTCCAGCTTTCCTCCTAAGAATACGGTAGGATCTAAATTGGCTCTGTCCATGATAAGGGCAAGCATAGATGTGGTTGTGGTTTTGCCATGGGTTCCGGATATGGCTATTGCATGGGGAAATCCTTCCATAATTTGTCCGAGCAATACAGCACGGTTCATGGTAGGAATATTTAATTTATTTGCCTGTTCCATTTCCGGATTTTTACCGCTGGTAATAATAGCTGCAGTGTATACTACAAGATCGGCCCCTTCCACATTCGAAGCTTTATGTCCAATAGTAATGGGAATACCTTTACTCGCCAAATCTCTGGTAATATAGGATTCGGCAACATCCGAACCTGTAACTTTATATCCATTGCGAAACAAAAACTCGGCAAGGCCGCTCATGCTTATTCCGCCGATACCGACAAAATGGATGTGGCCTCCTTTTAAATCTTTTATATGAATAGAACTCATCTATATACACCTCTCAGTTTAGTACCTAGCCTGAGCAGTACTAGATACAAGTCAGAAATAACTTAATATATACTATTTAAATTAAGGTTTATTCAACTTCCATACTAACTTATTATACTCCGTTACGAGCTTATTTTCAAGAAATCATGCATTAGATGAAATTAGGGTATATATTCAATTATATGTTTACCTAATTTGTGGATAGTTATACAGTTTATGTATAAAACGATTCAAATAAATTACAGCAAATATATTTTTTTATTAAGTTTTATGATATAATGTTTGGAAATAGACATAGAGGGAGTGTAGTTAGACTTGATAAGGGTTAAAGTACCGGCTACTACAACAAATCTAGGCCCAGGATTTGATTGTCTGGGATTGGCCTTAAATATATATAATATAATAGAAGTGGAGGAAAAAATAGAAGGCTTAGAGATCTGCGTTCCAGAGGAACAAAAAGACGAAATCCCACAGGACGACAGCAATCTAGTATACGTAGCAATGAAAAAGGTGTTTAATAGGGTAGGTTATCCGGCTAAAGGACTTAGAATAAATCTTATAAATAATATTCCATTGACCCGCGGTTTGGGAAGCAGTGCTGCCTGTATTGTAGGGGGATTAACTGCTGCCAATGAGCTTACAGGCAGACTCTTGAGCAAATGTGAAATTATGAAGATGGCAGTTGAAATGGATGGGCATCCAGACAATGTGCTACCGGCTTTGGAAGGCGGGATGGTCATTGCTTGCTTGGATGGTGATAGGGTAGTTAAATTTCGGTTTGATCCTTCGAAAAATATTAAATTTGCATTGATTATTCCAGATTTTTATTTATCGACTAAAAAAGCAAGAAAAATTATTCCGGAGACCCTAACGGTAAAGGATGCGGTGTTTAATATATCTAGGACTGCCCTTGTAACAGCGGCATTTTTGACTGGGAATTTGGAAAATCTCTATGTAGGCATGCAAGATCGAATCCATCAGCCTTACCGGAAGGGCTTGATACCCAATTGGGATGAAATAACTAGCCAGGCGATGGCATTAGGTGCCAAGGGAGTTTTTTTAAGCGGTGCAGGCCCGACCATAATTGCGGTATTGGATAAAGATTATCAGCGGTTTCAACGGGAGATGCAGCAGATAGTAGATAGGCTAAATGGAAGATGGACTGTTGAAATAGCCGATATATGCAGCAGGGGTGTTCAAGTTTTATAGCATTGCAGTGGGAAGGGGTGGCTTAGGATGAATGACATCGCAAAATTGAAGGAGGAGCTGCGGGATAGGGGCTATAAGCTTACTAAGCAGCGGGAGTCGCTGCTTGATGCCCTTGCAGAAATAAAGGTGCCGACTACAGCCCAGGAGCTTTTTCAGCAGATTATAAAGAAAAATCCTAGTGTTAACTTCTCAACGGTATATAGGAATTTAGAAATGCTGGTAGAGGAAGGGCTAGTCTTGCAGCTAGAATTGGGGCGGGGAGCCTCATATTATGAATTGAAATGGTCGGACAAGCACTACCACCACATGATCTGTAAGGGCTGTGGAAAGATTCAAAAGACGGATTTCTGCCCCTTTAAACATATGCCACCCACTCGAGATTTTGTGCCTATAGAGCATCGGTTTGAAATATATGGTTTTTGCAGGGGATGTATGCGGGAGAAGGAGTCAACAACAGCAGCTGATTAAATGACAAGTTTGCCTTGATATAAGTTCATTGGCGATATTAATATGGATAAAGATATAGGGTAAGGCATTATTTAATAACCTTATAAAGAAAGGGAGAATTGCCGTGGATATTAGAAAGGCTATGGAATATTCTATTATCTACCTGGATGGTGCCATGGGAACCATGGTACAGCGGGCAGGGTTAAAGGCAGGGCATCCGCCGGAAATTTACAACATGACTAATCCCGATGTTATTTTGTCCATTCACCGGGCCTATCTGCAAGCAGGGGCCGATGTGATTACTACAAACACCTTTGGAGCTAACCAATATAAATTAGCAAATACCGGCTATACAGTAGAAGAAGTAGTAGAAAAAGCAGTATCCATAGCAAGGGAGGCAGCAGGAGAGCGCTGGGTTGCTTTAGACATAGGCCCAGTAGGGCAGCTTATGGAACCTAGTGGAAGCTTGACTTTTGAGGAAGTCTATGAATCAGTTGCCAGGCAGGTAAGGGTGGGAGCTGATTCGGGTGCCGATCTAGTCATTATTGAAACATTGACAGATATTTATGAAGCCAAAGCAGCTGTGCTGGCAGCTAAGGAAAACTCATCTCTTCCTGTCTTCTGTACTTTGACCTTTGACAAATCTGGTAGAACCCTGATGGGGACGGATCCGCTAACAGCAGTAACCATACTGGAAGCTTTGGGGGTGGATGCTTTAGGAGTTAATTGCTCCCTCGGACCAAAAGATTTGCTGCCCATTATAGAAGAGTTTCTCAAATATTCCCATGTGCCTGTGATAGCTCAACCTAATGCAGGACTTCCCAAATTAGAGAATGGAGAAACCAAGTTTGAAATGTCACCAGAAGAGTTTGCTCAATATGCTAAGCAGATGGTGGATAAAGGGGTCAGAGTAATAGGTGGATGCTGCGGAACTTCTCCTGAATTTATAGAGGCAGTTAGAAAGGCTACGTCCGATGCTAATCCCTTGTTAATCAATAATGAAAGAATAACAGCAGCCTCATCTTCATCTAAGACAGTAGTGTTGGGGAGAGCTTTTAAAATAATCGGGGAGCGGATTAATCCTACGGGAAAAGAGGATATGGCAAAGGCCCTGAAGGAAAAGGATTTTTATTATATTGTAGATGAAGCAATCGAGCAGAGAGAGGCAGGGGCGGATATATTGGATGTTAATGTATGTATATCCGATATAGATGAGAAGGAAACCATGGTGCAGGCAATCCGCGAGATCCAGAGCATGGTTAATATTCCCCTGCAGATAGATAGCACAGATCCAGAGGTTATTGAGGCAGCGGTAAGGATTTACAATGGAAAGCCTATAATAAACTCCGTTAGTGGAACGAAAGCCTCCATGGAAGCGATATTTCCTATAGCGAAGAAATACGGCACTTGTCTAATAGCTTTGACTTTAGATGAAAAAGGAATACCGGCTTCAGCAGAAGAACGTTTTGAAATAGCTGCAAATATTGTGGATGAAGCGGAAAAATGGGGTATTTCCCGAGAAAATATAATTATCGACTGCCTGGTGTTAACCGCATCCAATAATCAGCGGGAAGCAATGGAAACATTAAAAGCGATAGAATTAGTCAAGAAGGAATTAAAAACTCCGACAATTCTCGGCATAAGCAATGTATCCTACGGCCTTCCCAATAGAAGCCTTTTGAATCGCACTTATCTAGCCATGGCTTTAGCTATGGGTTTAGATGCGGCCATACTCAATCCTTTAGATAGAAATATTATTGAAACTTTACATGCTTTTAAAGTTCTGTCTGGTTCAGAACGTGATATTAAAGAGTATATTAAACTTTATAAATGATGAATAGATTGTAATATGATTTAAAGCGGTTTTGTTATTTTTATTTCGTAAATTTTAATCACTCAAACTTCTTACGCTATTTCGCTCTATAAGTCTAGTATTTAGTTCGATGTTCACAAACGGTTCATGGGGATGCTCAATACGATATAATAGTTGCTGCATGGCCCATTGCCCCATAGCCATTTGAGGAACTTCAATAGTTGTCAAAAATGGATCATAAACATTAGAAACAGAAATATTGTCAAAACCAATTATACTGATTTCTTCGGGTACTTTTATGTCTAGCTTTTGTAATGCTTTATAAAAAGCTAAGGCTGTATTGTCATTTACACAAATCCAGGCGGTTGGAAAATCTGGCAATTTACGCAGCTTGTTAATTTTTTCAATATAGTAGCCTGTATCGTCGTATACTGCATCATGCCATATAAAACGGTTGTTTATTGTCAGACCGAAGAATTCCATATATTTCACGAACGCTCTGTATCGTTCGTTGAATGTATATGCACCTTCTGCATTGTTGATAAATCCAATTTTTCTATGATTTTTATCGTACAAATATTTTACAGCTTTATAAATTCCGCTATCATTGGCAGAATTGATGTAATCACATTCTATATCCTTATTATAGTAATCTACTACTACAACTGGAGCTTTAGTTGCGACTATTTTTCTTAATACCTCTTCACTTATTGTCCCTACAATTAGATAACCTTGGCTGTCGGTATTTAGAATAGATGATAGAGTCGAAGCACTATTTTCGGTGGCGGGCTCGACAGTCACTGTTCTGATACTAACATTATTTTTGCCCGCGAAGTTCCATATACCATAAAATACATGGGACCAAAATGTCGGCTCATCGAAAAAAGATTTTCTACATATTAAACTAATGTTAATAGGTTTAGCATCAACACTATAGGAGGTTTTTATCTTTGTATAGCCCATTTCTCGTGCTAAATCTATTATTTTTTTTCTTGTTTCTTCGCTAACTCCTGGTAACCCTCTAAGTGCTTTCGAAACTGTATTTTTGGAAACATTTAATTTTTTCCCTATATCTTCAAGAGTTACTCTTTTCATAAAATCACCTACATAATCACTTTATTTTGGATTATTTGTAACCATGCTTGTATTTATATTATCATTTGCTTTGTTTTTTTGCAACTGTGAGGAATATATTTTTTGTTAGCATTATAAAAAATAGTTTGACATTTCTTAAATATTATGATTATTAAAAAATGACAATATCTTTATAACTGCTATTAAAAATACGTTTGTTATTGCAGTTATTACGGGCCCTATAGGATATCTATTAGCATTTTTGATGGCGTGGCTCATAAATGAACTACCAAGGCGAATTAGGGCATTTTTAACGATTATATTCTATGCTCCTAGCATTTCGGGAAATGCTTATTTAATATTTACCTTGATCTTTTCCAGCGATCCTTACGGCTACTTAAATGCGAAGCTTTTGGATTTAGGAATAATTGATTCGCCCGTTTTATGGCTGCAGGATAGCAAATATATTCTTACTATTGTTATTCTAGTTTCGTTGTGGATGAGTTTAGGGGTTGGATTTTTGTCTTTCGTTGCTGGGCTTCAAACCATTGATAAAACTCAATATGAAGCTGGGGCAATAGACGGAATTAGCAATCGTTGGCAAGAACTATGGTATATTACATTACCTAATATGAAACCGCAACTAATGTTTGGAGCTGTTATGTCAATTACAAATGCTTTAGGGGTAGGCGATATAACTGTAGCCTTGGCAGGTTTCCCAAGTCCTAACTATGCGGCTCATACGATTGTTAATCATTTAAATGATTATGGATTTATACGTATGGAAATGGGCTATGCTTCAGCAATCGCGGTTATTTTATTTGCTGCTATGTTGATATCTAATCGGCTGGTTCAAAAGTTTATAAAAAGGGTGGGAACTTAATATGGCTACAACAAACTTATATGGACCAACTGTTCAGATCCAAAAATCTAATTTTAAAGTGAAACGCAAAAAACCTAATCCTATCACTCGGTTTTTTACAGACAATAGAAGTAACAGATCGGTGGGTGGAAATATACTACTTGTCATATTTCTTACTTTTTTAGCATTATTATTTCTATTTCCGGTTATCTTTATGTTCAATAGCGCTTTTAAGCCACTCCATGAATTATTAAAAATTCCACCAGATATTTTTGTTAGAAACCCAACATTGGATAATTTCTATGATTTAAGAGAGTTATTTTCTAGTTCTCTTGTTCCACTTTCCAGATATATATTTAATACGTTTTTAATTGTGATTATCGGGACGCTGGGACAGATAATATTTGCTTCTATGGCAGCTTACCCTCTAGCCAAATATGATTTTCGTGGCAATGAATTTATATCTAAGTTAATAGTTATGTCACTTATGTTTTCTACTGCAGTTACTGCTGTACCAAATTACATGATTATTTCTAAATTAGGTTTGATAGATACATATTGGGCAATAATTTTACCGTCCTTTTCATCCACATTAGGTTTATATCTTATGAAAAATTTTATGGAGCAGATACCTTCATCATTGATAGAAGCGGCCAGTATTGATGGAGCCAATGAATTTACAACACTATGGCTAGTGGTTATGCCACTTGTCAAGCCTGCTTGGATTACTCTTTTTATTCTTTCCTTTCAAACTATGTGGGGAGCAACAGGAGGAACATATATATATGACGAGAAACTAAAACCACTAAGCTATGCCCTAAGCCAAGTCGCAAGTGCAGGAATTGCCCGACAAGGTGTTACGGCGGCCATTTCGCTTATTACGTTTTTAATACCTGTTATTATATATATTCTTATGCAGAGCAATGTTATTGAAACCATGACTACCTCAGGAATGAAAGAATAGGTGGTGAGTGTGATATGAAGAGTAAAGCGGCTTGGGGCTTACATAAAAAAATAATTTTCTGTATTATTATTAATTTGGTTTTCACTGTATTTATAGTTCAGGATTCTTTTGCTTCAGTAGAAATAACAAGTTATACATATTACCGTTATGGCGGAGATTCAGATGATTATTATCCGGTTCCCGCTCCTTGTCCATACAATTATGTAGGAAGTATATATGCTGAAGATTTGAATGTAGATAATTTACGCAAGTTAACTAGTCTGTGTGTGTCAGATGATTATGTTTATATTTCCAGCGGAAATAAGATTATTATCACCGATCACAATTTTGAGACTCAACATGTAATCGATAGCATAGTAGATAACAATGGACAAAGGCAAGATCTAACAGATATTAGTGGATTGTGGGTAACTGATGATGGAGAATTATACGCATGCGAACCAAATAAAGGAAGAATATTACAATTTACTAAAGAATGGAAACTAGAAAGAATACTTGGGCGTCCAGATGGATTAATTATAAGTGAAAATGTTTCATATCAACCACTAAAGGTTGCGGTGGATAGCGTTGGGCGTATATATGTAGTTGCTAATAATATTTATGAAGGACTAGTAGAGATAAATCCGGACGGTACATTTTCCCGCTATTTTGGTAAAGTAGAAATAAAATATGCTCCTGTACAGCTTTTTTGGAGAATGATCCAGACACAGGCACAACGTGCAAGGTCAGCAGAGTGGTTACCTGTTAACTTTAGTAATATTACTATTGATAAGGATGATTTTGTATATGCTACTGTAGCTGGTTCTAATGAAGACAAACCTATAAGAAAATTAAACGCAAAAGGGAATAATATTCTACGCTATCCTGCTTCAACGGATATTGCCCCACAAGGAGATTTATATATTAATAGATATGGATTAACTGTTCCTACAGGGAAATCTATATTAACAGCTATTGATATAAATGATTATGGAATTTATATTGTATTAGATTCTAAACGTTCACGAGTTTTTGCGTACGATGATGATGGTTATATGTTATATGCTTTTGGAGAATCAGGAACTACAAAAGGGCGGCTACAAATGCCAGTTGATGTAAAGTTCATGGGAGATGATAAGTTACTAATTGCGGATCGCGGTAATATGTCTATTGAAGTTTATGAATTAAATGAATATGGTCGACATATACACAATGCAGTTAAATATCAAGCCCAATCGGATTATCGTGCGGCTGCAGAAGAGTGGAAAAAAGTTGTAGATTACAATCCTTCATTCCAATATGCATATGTAGGTATCGGGAAGGCGCTTTATCGCGACGGAGACCATGATAAGGCACAACAGTATTTTCTCCTAGGGCAGGATGTAGACTATTATTCTAAAGCTTTTAGGAAAACAAGACAAGAGTTTATTAGCGATAATTTCAGTTTATTCGCTATTATCGTTGTTGCAATAGTTATGGGTATAGCTGTATGTAAAACCGTTAGATATATAAAATTTAAGAACCAAGTGGAGGCATAAAAATGAATATATTGTTTCAAAATTTAAGAGTGACAGACTTAAAAGAAGATTTTATTACCTTTCCGTTATATATTATTTCCCGGCCATTTAAGGGATTTAGCGATTTAAAGTATGAAAATCGAGGCAAATTATATTTTGCTATTACTATGATGGTTCTAATGTGTCTTTTCAATATTTGCGATGAAACGTATAGGGGTTTTGTTTTAACTGGATATTATATGAAAAATAAAATTATTAATACACCTTATATAATAGTTATGACTATTGCTCCGGCTATACTATTTATTGTATCTAATTGGTGTGTTACAGCTGTTACTGATGGAAATGGGGCAATGAAACAAATATTAATGGTATATGCGTATGCTTCTTATCCCAGACTTTTTCTTAATATAATAGGGTTAATTCTATCTAATCTGGTTACTGCAGAAGAGGCAGCATTTTCTATTTTCTTTTACTCATTTGGCATGGTTGCATTTCTGTTCTATTTGTTTGTCGGTTTAATTGTTATTCATGAATATTCATTTACTAAAGCGTTGTTAATGGTAGTTCTTACTGTAGGGGCTATGTGCATTATAGTATTTGTGTTAGCGCTATTTATGGCACTTTCAAATGAAGTTATTACCTTTTTTAGCATAGTATTTAAAGAATTGACAATGAGGCTGTAAAAGGAGGGTAGGGGGGTTAAGATGAAGAAAATATTTACTGTTTTGCTTATGTTTTTGTTCATATTACAAACTCAAGCTATAGTTCTGGCACAACAGGATGAAAGTATAGAAACAGGAGAAGAAGTACAGCTGGAAGAAAGCATTTCATTAGATGATGTCAAACCGGTTGAGGATTATAAATTTTCATTTGAGACTGTTGCAAAAAATGAAGAAGCTGAGCTGTTAATTGATAAATCGGTTAATGCATTGCGAGTTGTTTCTTTGAAAACAGGCAATTATTATGATACAAAAGTTATGAATGGTCAAGTAGGCAATGATATTATTAAAAACATACAGAAGTCGGATTTTTATTTAACATATTATACTGATCTAACTAAAGCAACTACAGAAACAATAGATAACTATAGCCAGAGTATTACATTAAGTCAGGTAGAGTACACTCCCATTAAAAACGGAATTCGGTGCAGTTTTACTCTCGGGGATGAGTCGAAAGTACATCTGGGTATGTTTCCTATGTATATGAGCAAAGAAAGGATGCACGAATTAATATTAAAATATTTAGATGACGACCAAATAGAAGAGCTATTAGGCAGAAATGGATATTATACTGAAACAAGTGATAAATTTATAAGAAACTGGGAATCTAAAAAGAAAGATGGTACTGCAACCAAGGTTGCTATTCCAAAGCTAAAAAGGATGTACCATTTTTTCTATGAATTAGGGGCATACAATGAAGAAGAACTTGCTAAAGATAATGCAGAATGGGGGATAGAAGAGGAAAATCCAAACATTACTTTGAAAGTTGATGTGGAATATATATTGGATGGTAAGGATTTAATAGTTCGAGTGCCTGCTGATGGTATTGTTACGGATAGTAAATATCCTGTTTCCGATTTGACCCTAACACCTTATCTTTTATCCGGTGGTGTATACGACGAGGGATACATATTTGTGCCCGATGGATGGGGAGGAATAATTAATTTTAACAATGGCAAGACGGCGACACCTCCGCTTTTTATACCTATATTCGGATCGGATTTATTAAAGAACCCTCATTTTTATTCTGAAACCTTTGTACAATCTACGTTACCTGTAGTAGGAATTAAAAAAAATGATATAGCTATACTGGGAATTATTGAAGAAGGTGCTGAAATAGCTACGGTTACTGCCAATGTATCAGGTAAAGTAGATGAGTTTAATAAAGTCAACGTAAATTTTAATCTATATCATATGGAAAGAATTCCAATGACTGTTGGAGCTAATAATTACATGATTAAATATACTCAAAAAAGTTATAGGAAGGATATCACTATAAGATATAAGCTCTTAGAGGGTGAAGAGGCAAATTATACTGGAATGGCAAAAGCATATAAAAAATACTTAAAGGAGAGAGGAAAGTTAAAAGAAAATCCCATACCAGAAGATGCGCCTTTGTTTATTGAAATGATAGCTTCAGTACCAACAAAAAAATCTTTTTTAGGTATTCCTTACACTACGTATACAACTATGACTTCATTTAATGAGGCAAAAGACATCTTAAGTTTTTTAAAGGAAAAAGGTATAAAAAACATAGTACTGGAGTATTCAGATTGGGCAAATGGTGGTGCAAAAAATACTGTATTTAATAAAGTCAAGATT
The DNA here is from genome assembly GCA_937960725.1 of uncultured Bacillota bacterium. Lineage (GTDB taxonomy): Bacteria > Bacillota > Clostridia > Caldicoprobacterales > UBA3941 > CALGOY01. The sequence continues at coordinate 1,063 of CALGOY010000205.1, read as the reverse complement.
ATAAAGGGTCTAGGAGGCAAGAAAGGATTATCAGAATTACTATCTTATTCAGAAAGAGAAGGATTTGAATTATTTCCTAAAATAAAGCTATTAACTACTTATTCAATGAAAGGTATAAGAAATAACAAAGATATTGCAAGGCTTTTAGATAATACAAGAGCTACTATGCCCAGCTACAACATAGCAACTAGGCAGACTAACGGGATTAAAGAGTGGTTGATTTCTCCATATTTTTTGCAAGAGTATGTTCCTAGAATACTTAATTGGGCGGGTAAGCTGGGATTAAATAAATTAGCAGTTGACAATGCAGGTGTTTTACTATATGGCGATTACAACAATAAAAGGGAATTGCTCCGTTCGGATGCATTGCCGATGTTTGAGAATACTTTAAAAATTTTAAGTGCAAAATGTGACTTGCTTTTTTCCAATGCAAATAGTTATGCATTTAGCTATGCTAGCTATATAGCCGACCTACCAACCTATGATAGTGGTAGGAGAATAATAGATTACAGCGTACCTTTTGTGCAGATGGTGCTCGAAAATGATATACCCTATTCTATGGAGGATTATAATCGGTATAGTTTAGAAGGTTTTGAAAAATATTTGTTGAAGGCTATTGAAACTAAAAGTAATTTAAAGTGGATATTAACAAATGGTGATGAAAGCCAGTTTATTCAAGCATATCTATCAAAGGATTTTAATATGGAATATTATTTTCGTACACATTTCGAGCGATGGAAACATAAAATTAGAGACTATTATGTTTTGTATAATGAGTTTTATCAGAAAGTGAAGCATGCTGAGATTGAAAAGCACGAAGTAATAAGTAAAGATTTAGTTAAGGTATCTTATGACAATGGTGTTACAGTTTATATAAATTATAGCGATAAGACACAAATGCTAGAAGGGGAAAAGATTGAGCCTCTTTCATATATTATTAAACAATAAAGGGGTGGTGTCATATGAAAAAACCTAATAAGGTATATAAAATAAGCGGGGGTTGGTATTATAGATTATCGCTTACCAAGAAGAAATTTTTCATACCATCGATAGATTTCATTCA
>CALGOY010000204.1 GCA_937960725.1 uncultured Bacillota bacterium | reverse complement strand
TTAATGCCAAGCACATGGGCGGTCTTTATTATCCCTTCACACAGCATTTTGCCCTGCTCTTCCGTTATATGGTCTATAAAGCTTTTATCTATCTTAATATAATCGAAATAAAACCCAGGGTTAACCAGATAGTTAAGGGAATTATAACCAGAACCATAGTCATCCAAGGATAATTTTATACCCATCTGCTTTATTCTTTTTAATAGCTCTACAACTCTATGTTCGTCCTCTACAATGCTCCGCTCGGTCAATTCAAACTCAATAAAAGAGGGGTCAACGCCATATAATTCAAGGCAATCCTCGGTAAATTCTATGATAGAAGCATCCTTTAAATCTAGGGAAGAAATATTAATTGCCACCTTCATCGCCAGTTCCCGCTCTTTCCATTCCTTCACCTGTTTTATAGAATTTTCTATCACCCACTTTGTAATCTCGCTTATAAAGCCTACTTCTTCCGCCATCTTTATTAGCTGTTGTATGGAGATATTGTGGGAACTATCCTTCATCCTAAGCAGGGCCTCTACCCCTATAATTTCATTACTATCCAGCTGCACTTTGGGCTGAAATGCCAAGGTAAATATATCATTTTTTAGCGAATGATAAATAGAAACCAAAGCATTATAATACTTTGTGCACTCGGCTTCAAATTCATCGTCATAGACGACGATATTACTTTGCACCTTTGATATTTGTCCCAAAACTTTTTCTAATTTCAAAATAATATCATTTATATTCCTGCCGTGTATCGGATAGCTTACAATTCCTCCTTTTACAATTACAGAAATAGGAAGCATATAAATATACATGGGCTCCCTGGTCATACTTATAAATTTATTTGCCATATTGTATACTTCGTCAACGCCGTAGTCTGACACTGCTACAATAAATCTATTTGAACTGGCAACGTAAGTATTAGAATTTTCGAAAAAATCGTCTGCCATTTTTAGTAAATTTATATAGGCTCTATTGCTAGTGTGCTGATCTACATACTGCTCAATCATCCCTTTATTTGAAAATTCAAAGACTATAAGATTTAAAGGCTTTTCACTTTGTAAGTCAATAAACTCTCTCAAATCATCCTTAAACTTATTCCAGTTTGGAAAGCCCGTAATTAAGTCTATATAAGCACTTTTTCTCTCTCGCTCATGGCTTTGTTTTATATATCTTAGCAAACTACCCACAACTAGCACAATAGTTATGAACATAAATATGCGAAACACCCAAGATCTCGTCTCCTGCATAATCCCCTGGGAAACAACTAAAGGCATGTATGGTCCCAACACTAACCCGGCTACAATAGAGAAGAATATACCTGCCCTAATGCCCAGCAAAAATACGGAAGTTAAAATTGGAATATACATCAGATGCACAAAGGAAGTAGTTCCTCCTGTCCAATATACCAGCAGCCCTATTAGAAATATAGACGTCAATATAAACACGTATATTAATAAACTGACGTATTTATTCTTTCTTACATATATCAGATCTATCAACTTTTTCATAGTAGGGCCCTCCTAGTATCTAGTATACTGTACTGAAGATATAGATTATACACTTAAATACCCGCTACTGCCAATATGAAACAAAATATAACAAAAATAAAATTAGGGCAAGAGTTATCTTGCCCCGCTTATTAAGCGCATAAAATAAGCTTTTGCAGTGCTTCGGCAACACCAGCATTGTCGACGGTATCAGACACATAATCGCATAGTTCCTTAATTTCATGGGGAGAATTTCCCATGGCTACGCTAATACCTGCATACTTTAGCATTTCAACGTCATTTATGCTATCCCCTATTGCTATACAATTTTTTCTGTCAATTCCAATTCTTTTTAGCATAGCTTCCATGCCAGCTGACTTACTACATCCCTTTAGTGCAAACTCGGCATAATGATCATGCTGAAAAACGGCAAAATTAGGCTCCAACATCTCAATTTCATCTTCTAACAGAGGCCTGCCCACCGTAACTTTTGATATGCGGGGCTCTTTATAAATAGTAGTAAAATCGCTGCTATCTTTGATTATAAGTTTATCATCATCTTTATTATTAATATTTAAATAAAATAGCCTTTCTTCTCCTTCGAATACACAATAAGTGTCAATTGAACGGAAATAGTCTACTAATTTTATTAATAGATTTTCTGGTATGGTTACACTTCGGACAACCTCATCGCCGTAGCGAACATAAGCACCAATTCCAGCAACGACCCCATCAAACTCAACCATCTCGAATATTTTTTTAGGAATACAAGCATAAGATCGCCCTGTGTTAATAAATACCTTGTGCCCCAGCCTTCGCACCGAAGCTATAGCATCAATATTCTGTTGTGGTATAGTTCCACGGTTCATCAAAGTTCCATCGATGTCAATAAATATTGCATAGACTTTGCTAGCCATAAATATATCAACCTCACAGTATTTTTTATTAAGCTTTGCTAATTACACAATCACTATATAAGAATACATGTTTTTTGACAAAAAAGCAATTTTTAATAAACAATAAATGAGACAGTGTCAATGTTTACCTATTCTTGTAAATCGTCTACTAATATGCTATTATAAATTCGAGCTTGTATATTATATTTTGTATATTATATTTGGGAGGGGAAAATTTGAAGATAGTTGTAATAGACGGCCAGGGCGGCAAAATGGGTCAAATGATTGTTGAACAGCTTAAAGCAACTTTACCCCAATGCCAGATAATTGCCATTGGCACCAACAGTATAGCTACCTCTGCTATGCTAAAAGCCGGAGCAGATTTTGGTGCAACTGGGGAAAATCCAGTGATATGCAATTGCGCTGATGCCGATATAATCGTCGGCCCTCTAGGTATTGTAATTGCCAACTCTTTAATGGGTGAGGTAACCCCCTCTATGGCCATTGCCGTTGGCCAAAGCAAAGCGCAGAAGATTTTGATTCCCATAAATAAATGCAATAACAAAGTAGTGGGTATCCAAGACCTTGCCTATAGGGAGTATATTGAATTAGCAGTAAAACAAATAAAAGAATTGATTGAAGAATAAAAAGAAAGGGCTGTTTTATAACTTTTAAAAGTTATAAAATAGCCCCGCAAACATAAATTTATTTCTCAAAATAAAACCCTTTTATATCGATTTTTTGATCCCGGACTACAAAACTTATTGTCCTGATCCCCTTCAATTTTTTATCATAGGCAATAGCTTTCAATTCTCCCTCTTCAAACGGTAGCTTCCAGACAGGAACTAATTCACAGCCATGTTGATGGTCAATTTCTTTCACCCATATGGTCTTTACATTCAGCTGCAGTTCAACCTTCGGTGCATTTGTTGCGACACAAACATCAATGATTTGCCCATCATTAAAATCCCAGTATGGGAATATATGAATCATCATATAAATCTAATTCCAATGATTAATTATAGAAAAGGCCTTCCAACATATATGCTGAAAGGCCAATGAATATTATATTATAAATTGATTATCCCACAAAAAGTATCGGTTCTAAATAAAATTTCTTAAACCTATTGTCG
>CALGOY010000203.1 GCA_937960725.1 uncultured Bacillota bacterium | reverse complement strand
AATCTTCGTGCGTTAAGATCGGAAGAGCATACGTTAAGCGTTGTGACTGGAGTTCAGACGTGTGCTCTTCCGATCTCTTTTGCTAATATCGCTTACGAAGCCCGATATAGAAAAGGTATTCAGGTAATAGGGGTAGTGGACTGCGTATCGCCATGGATTATCAGGGATATAGAGGATATGCTGGACTCGGGGGAGCTGGAGGAGCTGCCTGAAGGAGGCATGCTTTATAAAAAAGACCTTGTTATCCTATTAGGGTCGGAGATTGAAACTAGGGAAAAGGGAGGTTGCCACGCCCACTCCCTCCTGTTTTTCCCAACCCTATCTCAGATTAAAGAATTCTCCAGGATTATGGATAGGTATATGACCAATTTGGAATATAACGCAACCGTAAGCAGAATATCGGGCCAGGAGCTCTTTAACATTGTGGATTCCTTAGGAGGCACATATATACCAGCCCATGCCTTTACACCTCATAAGAGCTTTTATGGCAATTGTACGGATAGGCTAACTAATATTTTTGATTACGATTCTTTTGAAAAGATTCCTACCATAGAGCTAGGGCTTAGCGCCGATACTTATATGGCATGCCAGATATCGGAACTAGACGGGAAGACCTTTATAAGCAATTCAGACGCCCATTCCCTTCCTAAAATGGGCAGAGAGTATAATGTCATGCTGATGGAAGACTTAAGCTATAATGAGGTAATGAAAGCCTTGAGAAATCAGGATGGGCGAAAGATAGTTGCAAACTATGGACTAAATCCTAAGCTAGGTAAATATCATAGGACCTTTTGCCTTAAATGCGAAGAGATTACTAAGCTGCCTCCCCCGGTATTGAAATGTCCCAACGACCCAAATCATAAGGTGGTTGTAGGAGTAAAAGACCGTTTGGAAGTCATAAAGGATCGGGATAGCTGCCCTAAAGATAGCCGCCCTCCCTATTACTATCAGGTCCCCTTGGAGTTTATTCCTAAAGTAGGGCCTAAAACAATAGAAAAACTCATCGATGCCTTCGGGAATGAGATGAACGTTTTACATAAAGCTTCTAAAGAAGAAATTGCATCTGTCGTGTCTGAGGATATTGCTGATATGATAATTAAAGGCAGAGAAGGAACCCTTTCTATAGCTCACGGTGGTGGGGGTACTTATGGAAAGGTGGAAAAATAATTTTATAGTAAGGGGTGTAGAATGGGGATGAAAGATAAGCAAAGTTTATTTTCCCATATTTATATAGAAGAGAGGGCGCTTAGCTATCCTTTTACGGATAGGATTATCCAGAGATTTCCTAAAGCTGAGCGGATTATAATTGGCCATTATAAGAATGTTTTTAATAGGCCTCGGCAGGATTTTGTTTTGCAAAAACAATCCCCTAAGCTTATATTGGCAGTAAAAGAAGATTCATTTCTATATGAAGGGCCAGAAGTGTGCGAGGATTTTGGATACGACAATTTTTATTATGCTTCAACTCTTCTAAACTGCCTGTATGATTGTGATTACTGCTATCTGCAGGGGCTCTATCCTTCGGCCAACATAGTGGCATTTGTAAATATAGGAGATTTCTTTACGGCGGTTGAAAAACAGCTGGCTGAAGGGCAGCTGTATTTATGTGTATCCTACGATACGGATTTGTTGGCCTTTGAAGGACTGCTGCCGTACACATCCTGTTGGATAGAATTTGCCAAAAAGCATCAAAATCTCCTGATTGAAATCCGCACTAAGAGCGCTAATTTTAATAGGATTAAGCAGCTAGAAGCTATAGAACAAGTAATATTGGCCTGGTCCCTTTCGCCATCCCCTATAGCTAAACGCTATGAAAGATTAGCACCGGGGCTAGAGAGCAGATTAAAAGCCGCTTTCCAGGCTATAGAATACGGCTGGAAGGTAAGGTTGTCTCTAGAGCCAGTCTTAAAAGTAGAAGGTTGGAAGGGAATATATAGTCAATTTGTCGATAGGATATTTGAAGTTTTGCCTGCTGATAAGATACATGATATAAATATTGGTGCCTTTAGGATGAGTAGAGATTATTACAAAAAAATAAGTCAAATGCGCACTGACACAGATGTTTTTGCATATCCGGTGGAAACTAAAAAGGGAATAGTCAGCTATAAGGATGAACATGAGATTAGAAAATTTGTATTCGATAGGGTGGCCAAGTATTTCCCAGAAGAGAAAATTTTTGTTTAAATGAGAGCTGGATAAACTTTAATGGGCTAGACCCGTGCAAAGTTTAGTGCATTCTTTGGTTTTTCCGATAACTTCGGGCGTAAATCGATCTATCAAGCTGATATTTGCAATATTATTTATATATGACAATATAGTTAAACCATATTATGTTAAAAATTTTTAAGACAAGAGAATAGATTATGGCTGATTCTGAATTTATCTGCAACTTGATATTGAAGGAAATAAAATTCAATGATATAATGAAAGTAACCGGTTACTTTACTGTTTTGAGCAATTTATTTTGTTGGGGACATGAACCGTTTATGGAAGGGGTTGAGGCGTTGGCAACCATCTATGACATCGCAAAGAAGGCAGGCGTATCTACAGCTACCGTATCTAGGGTAATCAATGGAGTTCCATATCCAATCAGAGAAGAAACAAGAAAGAAAATACTAGAAGTGGCACGGGAACTTAATTATAGACCTAATACCATTGCCAAAAGCCTTGCACAGGGAAAAACTTATACCATTGCCCTACTCATACCTAAAATAACTAACGATTTTTATACCCAGTTGGCGGAAGTGATAGAGGAAAAGCTAGAGCAAAAAGGATATAATACATATCTTTGTAATACTAGAAGAAGCATAGAAAAAGAAAGTAGATATGTAGATTCGTTGATAGCTAGGCGGGTAGATGGAGTAATTTTCAGCCCTACTAGGGTAAAACCTGAAGATAACGATGTCAATAGGCGAAATGTTGAAGAGCTTAAGAAAAATGGGATTGCAGTGGTTGCCTTCGGTAGCCGTTTTGAAGGAGTAAGTCAAGTCTACATTAATACCTATAATGGTGCGCTGAAGGCAACTAGGTATTTGACATCACTAGGACACAAGAGGATTGGATTCATCGACGGACTTACAGCTGGGACTAGGCGAAGCAGAAGGCGGGGCTACTTAAAGGGTTTAGAGGAGGCAGGTATTTTAGTAGATCCCAATCTCATCGTATCAGGGGATTTGGAGCTGAAAAGTGGATATGAATGTACTAAACGACTGCTGCAACAAAATCCTCCACCTACCGCTATCATTGCTGTAAATAACTTAATGGCAATTGGTGCTTTAAAGGCTGCAGAAGATATGGGAGTAAGGGTTCCGGATGATTTGTCCGTTATAGGTTTCGATGATAGCCTGATGTCTGAGGTGGTAAAGCCATCGCTTACTGTAGTTAAGCAGCCATTAAAAGATATTGCAAATGAAGCAGCCCGATTACTTATCAATCAGCTACATGGAGATAAAAAAATTGAAACTATAGAACTTGAACCCCAGCTTATTGTTAGAGATTCATGCAAAAGTTGCAAGGAAGGAAGATGAAAAATGGAAAAGGTGGGTGCAGCAGTTATTGGATGCGGGGCTATTTATGGAGTGCATGCAGATGCTTTACAAGAAAGCGAATATGCCAAGCTGCTATATGTTGTAGATATAAGAGAGGAGAGGGCTAAGAAGGCAGCTGACAGGTATAGCTGTCAGTGGGAAACAGATTATAGAAAAATATTGGATAACAAGGATATACAGGTAATCCATGTTTGTACTCCTCATCATCTGCACGCAGAGATGGCTATTGAGGGATTGAAGGCGGGTAAACATGTATTGGTTGAGAAACCTGTTGCCATTAATGTAGAGCAGGCAAAACTGATGCTAAAAGCGTCGAAAAAATATAAGGGTTTTTTAGGGGTATGCTTTCAAAATAGATATAATCCCACATCTGTTGTTGCCAAGCAAATACTGGACAGCGGCGAGTTAGGCAAAATTTTAGGAATTAAAGGAATAGTTACATGGTCCCGCGATAAGGAATACTACTTAAGCAGTGGCTGGCGTGGAAGCTTTAATACAGAAGGTGGAGGGGTCCTTATCAATCAATCCATCCACACTTTAGATTTGATGCAGTGGTTTGGAGGCGATGTGGAGTCCATCAGGGGCAGTGTGTCTACAAAATACTTAGGAGATGCTATTGAAGTAGAAGATACTGCTGACGCTGTTATTAATTTCAAAAATGGCGCTAGAGGTATATTTTATGCGACTAACTGCTATACAACCAACTCTCCGGTGGAGTTGGAGATCCATTGCGAAAAAGGAACGTTAACTATTAGGGATGGAGAACTGATAAAAAGCAGCGATGGGGTAAAACAAAAGATTGTAGATGAAAACAATAGATCTTCTCCGTATAAGAGTTATTGGGGACGTAGCCATGCCACTCTCATAAGGCATTTCTATGAAGCTATAAGAAATAGTGATCCTAAGGGTGTTATCTCTGTGGAGGAAGGAATGAAATCCCTTAAAATCATAGATGGGATTTATAAATCTGCTTCCACTGGGAATAGAATAAGAATTAATTAATATTGAGGTGATTATTTATGAGTAAACCTGTAGTTGCTGCACAATTGTATACTGTTCGCGAGTTTACTAAAACTCCTGAGGATTTAGAAAAAACCGCAAAAAAAATAAAGGAAATAGGTTATAATGCAGTTCAAGTTTCCGGAATTGGACCTATGGAGCCAGAAAGAGTTAAAGAAATTATGGATAAAGAAGGCCTTAAAATATGTGCAACCCATGTCGGATTTAATCTACTACAGGAGGATTTAGATGCAGTAATCCGCCAGCATAAATTATGGGATTGTAAATATGTAGGAGTAGGAGCTATGCCCCGCGAGTATCAAGATAGCAAAGAAGGCTATGTAAAGTTTGCAAAAGAGGCTTCCGAAATTGCCAGGAAATTGGCAGATGAAGGATTGAGCTTTATCTACCATAATCATCATTTCGAGTTTATGAAATTCGATGGAGTTACAGGTATGGATATTTTGTTAAACGAATCAGATCCAGAAGTTTTTGGATTTGAGATAGATACATATTGGATACAGGCGGGCGGAGCTAATCCAGTAGATTGGATATACAAGGTAGAAGGCAGGATGAAAGTAGTACATTTCAAAGACATGGGAATATCCGATGAAAGGCAGGCAATCATGACTGAGGTAGGGGAAGGAAACCTCAATTGGGAAGCTATAATTAAAGCATGCCAGGACACCAGGGTTGAATGGGCTGCCGTTGAGCAGGATATATGCCAGAGGGATCCTTTTGAAAGCCTTGCTATTAGCTTAAAGAACTTAAAAGAATTAGGCCTTGAGGCATAATAAGGTTGTCAAATAAAATCAAATAAAAAACAGGAGGGAAACAAATGGCTAAGTTTATTTTAAGTGCATTCGCTGATGAAATAGATCCTGATCTTAAGGTGCAAATGGATGTTCTAGAGGAACATGGCATTGAGTATATTGAAATGCGAGGAGTTAATGGAAAAAACGTAGTTGAACATACCTTAGATGAGATTAAAGAAATTAAACAACAGCTTGACGAAAGAGGATTTAAAATATCGGCAGTAGGCTCACCCATAGGAAAGATAAAAATTACCGATGATTTTGCACCCCATCTAGATCTATTCCATCATACGCTGGAAATAGCCAAAATACTGGAAGCGCCTTATATCAGAATGTTTAGCTTCTTTATTCCGAAAGGCGAAAATCCTGACAACTATCGGGATGAAGTTATGAAAAGATGGGAAGCTTTTATCGATGCTGCTAAAGGCAAGGACATAATTCTGTTACATGAAAATGAAAAAGATATCTATGGGGATACTCCAGAGCGATGCCTAGATCTATTTAAAACAATGAATTGTGATTATTTAAAGATGACTTTTGATCCCGCAAACTTCGTTCAGTGCGACGTAGAAACCTATCCCCATGCTTTTGAGATGCTTAAAGACTATATTGAATACATGCATATAAAGGATGCTTTATATAGCAATCATCAGGTTGTTCCCGCTGGGCATGGAGATGGAAAGGTTAAAGAAATTCTAACAGAGCTGTATAACATGGGATATGAAGGCTTTTTATCCCTTGAGCCTCATTTAGCGAATTTTGTAGGATTTGCTAATCTAGAACAGGGTGAAGTGGAGGAAGACCTGCCAGATGGAGGTCCTAAACAATTTGCCATCGCAACCAATGCTTTAAAGCAGATTATAGCTGAGATAGTTAACAAATAAAAGAGGAGGAAATCGTATGAATAAGGTGAGAGTTGGCGTAATTGGAATTGGTAACATGGGCAGCGTCCATGCTACAAACTTGTTCGAGGGGAAGGTAGCTAATGCAGAATTAGCAGCTGTTTGTGATATTAACCCAGATCGTCTAAAATGGGCTACAGAAAAATTTGGGGAAAAGGTGCAAAAATTTGATAAGGCTGAAGCTTTGATTGCATCGGGTGCTGTGGATGGCGTAATAATAGCGACCCCTCACTATGATCATCCGCCTTTAGCTATAGAGGCTTTCAATAAAGGCCTTCATGTACTTATTGAAAAGCCTGCCGGCGTATATACTAAACAAGTAAGAGAAATGAACGAAGTGGCTGAGAAAACAGATAAGGTATTTTGTATCATGTACAATCAGCGTACAAATCCCCTTTATCAGAAGATGAGGGATTTAGTACAGTCCGGAGAGCTTGGAGAACTTAAGCGTACGAATTGGATAGTTACCGATTGGTACAGATCACAGAGCTATTATGACTCTGGCGGCTGGAGAGCTACCTGGGCAGGGGAAGGTGGCGGCGTATTGCTGAACCAATGTCCCCACAACTTAGATCTATGGCAGTGGATCTGTGGAATGCCCGTTAGAGTAAGAGCTTTTTGTGGATATGGAAAATATCATAATATTGAAGTAGAGGACGATGTAACAGCTTATGTAGAATATGAAAACGGCGCAACGGGAGTATTTATTACCAGTACAGCTGATGCTCCAGGCACTAACCGGTTTGAGATTACAGGTGACAGAGGGAAGCTAGTAGCGGAAAATGGAAAACTCACTTTCTGGAGGCTGAGAGAATCAGAAAGGGAGTTTAATAGGAGATACAAGGGTGGTTTTGGGCAGCCTGAATGTTGGAAATGTGAAATTCCAATAGAAGGTAAAGAAACCGCTCATATAGGCATCATGACCAACTGGGTAGATGCAATACTCAAGGGTACTCCGTTGCTTTCCCCTGGAGTAGAGGGGATTAATGGTTTGACTATATCCAATGCAATGCATCTATCTTCTTGGCTTGATGATTGGGTAGAGCTTCCCATAGATGAAGATCTGTTCTATGAAAAGCTACAAGAGCGCATCAAAAATTCTACTTTTAAGAAAGATGTAACGAAAACCGTGACCTTAGATGTAGAAGGGACTTATTAATACTTTAAGCAGCGCTGACTTGTCGATTTAAATGATATGGTTTTGGGGGGAGATATTGATATGAAGATAGGTATCTGCACCTCTCTTGATAATATTGAAAAGGTAGCTCAAATTGGATTTGACTATATTGAGTTAGCTGTAACGGAAATAGCAGGATTGGATAGCGGTGAATTTTCCACCGCTATCCATAAAATAGAAAATTCGGGGATAGCCTGTGAAGCTCTTAATGTATTATTTCCCGGAAATATCCGATTAACGGGACAGGAAGTAGATGTGGGAAAAATTAAAGAATATTTAGATGGTGCATTTAATAGAGTATCACAGTTAGGGGCTAAAATAGTAGTATTTGGTAGCGGTGGTCCTCGAAAAATACCGGAAGGTTGGGATAAGGAAAAGGCTTGGGAGCAGCTTAAAGATGTGGCTAAAATCACAGGAGATATAGCTGGAAAGTATGACATAACCATTGCTATGGAGCCGCTTAATAAGGGCGAGACTAATATTTTAAACAGCGTTTCGGAAGGATATAGATTTGTGCAGGAAGTTGACCATCCTAATGTAAAACTTTTAGCTGATTTTTATCATATGAGAAAAGAAAGCGAAAATTTATCAGTTTTAAAAAGCGTTGCCTCTCAGTTGGTCCACTTACATATAGCTGAAGGAAGAGACAGAACTTATCCAAAGGACCCCTCAGAAGATTCTTATGAAGAATTTTTCAATATACTAAAGCAAGTAGGATACGACGGAAGATGCAGTATAGAGGGAAGGACTAGCAATATAGAAGAAGATGGTCCTATAGCTTTAAACTTACTTAGAAAATTGACAGAATAAATATATTATAAAAAATAAATTCTATTTTTCATTCTCCCAGCATACCTATTATACTAGGGGATAATATCAAGTGCATATACTATCTACTCTATGCAAAGGGGTGGGGGAATGAAAATTTTTTATTTCAGCAAAAAAAGCATTATATGGGGAATCGTTCTTGTTGTAATCATCATTGCACTTCTTATTTTGATGAGGGTAATCAGCGGTGGGGGAAGTTCATTAGAATCTGAGAGCACTTTTATGATAGCAAACAATATGATAGCAGATAAATTGCTAAAATAAAATGAAAAATAATCCTGTAAGTAAATTGACATAAAGTCCCTTTTCCTATATCATATCAGATATAGGTAAAGGGGGTGTCAATGTGAGAAACAAGCTGTTTGTAACAGTGCTTGCGGGATTTTTATGTATATGTCTATTCGCTCAAGGGGCTATAGCTGCCACTTTGCTTAGGCTAGGCAGTCGTGGGCAAGAGGTCTACAAGATGCAGCAGAAGCTGAAGGAATACGGCTATTTGTCCGGAGCTGTAGATGGAATATTTGGTAGGCAGACGGGATAGCAGGTCCAAAAACTTTAAGCAAACTATACCAAAATCCTTCTGCTAACCCTGGCAACAGCAATAACAACAGCGGTTCAAAGAGTGAGGCGTCCGCTCCTATTAATAGGCTTTTAAAACTGGGTTCTAGAGGAGAGGACGTAAGAATGCTACAGAATTATCTGAATGCCTTGGGGTTTTCTGTAGGTAAAGCTGATGGTATCTTTGGACCAGCTACTAGAAATGCTGTAATCAACTTTCAAAGAAGCAGGGGACTGGCGGTAGATGGAATAGTGGGACCAGCTACTATCGCAGCTATAAACGCTGCATTAAACAATAAGACTAATCCAAATAATGGCGGCGATTCAAAGAGTGGGGCGTCCGCTCCTATTAACAGGCTTTTAAAATTAGGCTCTAGGGGAGAGGACGTGAAGACGCTGCAAAAACAACTGAATGCTTTAGGCTTTTCTGTAGGCAAAGTTGACGGAATCTTCGGGCCTGCCACCAGAAATGCTGTAATTAGCTTTCAGAGGAGCAGAGGATTAGTAGTAGATGGAATAGTAGGACCAGCTACTGTTGCGGCTATAAATGCTGCGCTCAATCAGACAGGTAAAGATGATAATAAGCCTGGCGATGGTGGCAAGAATGATGGGACGGGGGACAAAGGTTCAGGAGAAACTGGCTTTACTCCTTGGAAACCTGCCTCTGGAAAGATTAATTTGGTATGGGACCGTAATTTAGTTCCTTTGAAATATGCTGATGGGGTTAACGTGATAGCTCCGGTCTGGTTCTCAGTAAGACAAATTAACGGAACGATAACGGTCGACAGCAGTAAAGCATCTAAAAGCTACGTAGATCAGGCCCATAAGATGGGATATAAAGTTTGGGCAACGATACAGAGTTTTACTCCATCAATCTCAAAGCAAGTAGTACATAATGAAGCTGTTGCAAATCATGTAATATCAAAGCTCAAAGAATTGGTACAAGCCTATAATCTGGATGGTATAAATATTGATTTTGAAAACATGGATCCTGCTGATAAAGATCTATATACTCGTTTTGTAGAAAAAGCGGTTAAGCAGCTGCATACGGTTGGAGCCACTGTATCCGTGGATATAACTAGAAGAACATCTAGCCCAACAAACTGGTGGTCTGCCTGTTATGATAGGACAGGCCTGGCTAAGGTTGCAGATTATATAATTTTAATGAGCTATGATCAGCACTCTAGCTCCAGCAAAACAAACGGGCCTGTGGCTTCCATAGGTTGGGTTGAAAATTCCGTACAGATAACTTTAGAAGAGGTTCCCGCAAATAAGCTTTTGATCGGCATCCCGCTATATGCGTATGACTGGATTAGCGAACCTATTGTCAGCCAGCCTGATCCAGCAAATCCAGCTCATTATAGGCGGGTGGGCAATGGCGTTGCCCTTACAATGGGAGAGATCGAACAGCTTATTACAACTAATTCTGCTACTTTGCGTAACGGATCTTATATCCAGGTAGCAGAGTGGCTAGTAAAACCCACCTGGTTAGATCAAACAGGTACTATGTATCTAAAATTTTTAGATACACAGGGTAAGCTCCACGAGCTTTGGTATGAAGATGCCCGCTCCATCAAACTAAAGTTGGATTTGGTGTATAAATATGGTTTAGCAGGAGCTGCATCTTGGGAATACACTTTCGCAAATGATAAAATATGGGAAGTGTTTAAAGAAAGATTAAGTAGATAGCTCGTTAAAAAGGGCAAATGGGGAAAATCTTAGTTTTCTTCATTTGCCCTTTTCTTTTAACAAGAAATATATATTTTAAAAAAGAAGTATATATGCTAAAATAAAAAAACAAATTTATAAAATATATCGATTATAGAAGATGAATTA
Organism: uncultured Bacillota bacterium; assembly: GCA_937960725.1. GTDB lineage: Bacteria > Bacillota > Clostridia > Caldicoprobacterales > UBA3941 > CALGOY01. The sequence continues at coordinate 54 of CALGOY010000203.1, read as the reverse complement.
ATTTAATTATAGAAACAGGAGGAGAAGAATATGAAGAAACCTATACCGGAGATA